>JAFAUA010000596.1 GCA_019243595.1 Acidimicrobiia bacterium | reverse complement strand
CCGGACGCACCTGCTTCCTGACGGTGGACGGCCGGATCTTCCGCACTTACTCGCAATACGCGCGAGGTCTCGAGTCCACCGGCGGCTCCTATTACTTCCTCGACCTCACTGCCCTCGGCCGTCAGGAGGAGTGGGAGGAGCCAAAGGGTCGCAGCGATTCGGTTCGCAAGGCACAGCCCGACTTCTCGTCTTGAGTTACGGCGTTGCAGCCGCCAGTCGCTTCTGCATGGCGAAGGCCTGCACGCCTGCCAACTCGCCGCCATCGAGGACGAGCGTCGTACCCGTGACGAACGCCGACTCGTCCGAAGACAGCCATACGGCTGCTGCCGCCACCTCCTCGGGCTGGCCGATGCGCTGCATGGGCATGGCGCTTGCCGCCGCTTCCCGGGCGGCCGCGCCTGCCTGGGCGAGCCCGTCGGTGAGGATGGGACCGGGTGCGATGGCGTTCACCCGCACGCCGTCGGCCGCGTAGTCGAGGGCTGCGGCGCGGGTCAGCCCCTCGAGCGCCCACTTGGTGGCGACGTAGTCGGCCAGACCGCTCACGCCGTGGTGGCCGGCAGTCGACGACATGTTGACGATGGCGCCGCCGCCGCTGCGCAGCATCGCCGGGATCTCGTGCTGCATGGCGACGAAGACGCCGCGCAGGTTGACGGCCACGGACGCGTCGAACCGCTCGACGGGGATGTCGACAAGCAGCGCCGGCCGGTGGTCCGGGAAGGCGGCGTTGTTGCACGCCACGTCGAGGCGGCCGAAGTTCATCAGCACCTGATCGATGAGGTTGGCGATCGCGTCGTCGTCGGTGACGTCAGTCGGCACGACCAGGACATCGCCGTCGATGTCATATGCCAGCCGGTCGAGAGCATCGGCATTGCGAGCGGCAAGCACGACACTGGCCCCTGCCTGCGCGTACGCACGGGCCACCGCCGCTCCAATGCCGCGGCTGGCGCCGATTACGACGGCAACTTTTCCGTTCATCATGAAGCTCCTTTGGCGTTGGCGGCCAAACGGTCGAGGAAGCCACGCAGCTGCGCCAACTCGTCTCGGGTGAAGCCGGCGCGCAGTTGCCGGTCGAAGGCGGCCACGTGGCCGCGCGAGGAGTGGAACGCGGCTTCTCCTGACTCCGTGAGCTCGACCTGGTGGACGCGACGGTTCTCGGGGTCCCGCCGGCGGGTTACGAGCCCGGCCCTCTCCATGCGGTTGAGGTGGTGGGTGAGGGTGGCGGCCTCGATGCCGACGGCGTCGGCCAGGTCCCGCTGCTTGCCGTGCCGCGTTCCCATCAGCGAAACCAGCACGAGCCACGTCGGAAGCGAACCGCCGGCGTCGGCGAGGGCGTCGTCGAACGCCCTGCTCAGCAACTTCGCCGTGCGGGTGACGGCCAGCCCAATGGGCTCGATCTCCGGCGGTCCGTCCACGACAATAAGATTAGATATCTAATAGTTCGATGTCAACGCTTCAACGCCTCCAATCTTCTCGTGACAGCTCCGGAAATGCGGTGATAACGGACACCGGCGCAACACTTGGAGGCGTTCCCGCGTTTCCGTCGTGGCGATGAGTTCGGGACGGGGCGGCGGTCGTATCAAGTGATGGCTGCCTACGTATTGCTGCATGGGGCGGGGTCGGACTCGTGGTACTGGCACCTCGTCGCGCCGCTCCTTCGGGAGCGGGGCCACGACGTCGTCGCGCCGGACCTGCCGTGCGACGACGACACGGCGGGCATTGACGAGTACGCGCGCGTGGTCGTCGGCGCCATCGGGGACCGCCGCGATCTCATTCTCGTCGCCCAGTCGATGGCCGGGTTCACGGCGCCGCTCGTGTGCGAGGCGGTCCCCGTCGAGCTCGTCGTACTCGTTGCCGCGATGACACCTCGGGCAGGCGAGTCGCCCGGCGAGTGGTGGGGCAACACCGGCCACCAGGCCGAGGGCGACGACCCGGTGGAGCTGTTCCTGCACGACGTACCGCCGGACATCGCCGCCGAGTCGGCCAACCACGTGCGCAACCAGTCGAACACGCCGTTCACCGAGCACCGGCCGATGCCGGCGTGGCCCGACGTCCCGACGCGGTTTCTGCTCTGCCGCGACGACCGTTTCTTCCCCGCCGACTTCCAACGACGCGTCGTCAAGGATCGGCTCGGCATCACGCCCGACGAGATGGACGGCGGGCACCTCCCCGCCCTGGCTCACCCCGAGGAACTCGTCGAGCGCTTGGAGGCATTCGCTTCTGCGGCCCGCAGTGTGAGGTAGTTCCGCTCGGCCAGGTTGGCTGTGCGCGCCGCAGCCTCTCGGTAGTTCTCGACCGCGCCGTCCACATCGCCATTCATCTCCAACAGGTGGGCGCGCACGGCGTAGATGCGATGGTGGTCGCCCAGTCGCCCGTCTTCGTCGAGCGCCGCGAGGATCTCGAGGCCGGCGGCCGGTCCGTGGGCCATCGCCGCGGCAACGGCGCGGTTCAGGGTGACCATGGGATTGCCGGTCATGCGCTCGAGGAGGGCGTACAGAGAAACGATCTCGCTCCAGTCGGTCTCCTCGTGGCTCGGCGTCCGGTCGTGGGCGGCGGCGATGGCGGCCTGGAGCTGGTATTCGCCGACAACACCGCGCGCCAAAGCTGCGTCGATCAACCGAGTGCCCTCGTCGATGAGATCTCGGTCCCAGAGCGTCCGGTCCTGCTCCGCCAGCGGGATCAGTTCCCCCTCGGGCGTGGTTCGGGCCGGACGGCGAGCATCGGTGAGGAGCATCAAGGCGAGAAGACCGGCGACCTCAGGGTCGGCCGGCAGGGAGTCGAGCACGAGCCGGGTGAGACGGATGGCCTCGGCGGAAAGGTCGGCCCGCGCCAGCGTCGGCCCGCTGCTCGTCGCATAGCCCTCGTTGAACATCAGGTAGAGCACGTGGAGCACAGATGCGAGACGATCACTGCGTTCGGCGTCCGACGGAAGACTGAAGCGGGCGCCCGACTCGTTCACCTTTGCCTTGGCTCGGCTGATGCGCTGCGCCATCGTCGCCTCGGGCACGAGAAAGGCGGTGGCGATCTCGCGTGTCGTCAGTCCGCCGACGGCCCGAAGCGTGAGCGGGATCGCCGAAGGCGGCGTGAGCGACGGGTGGCAGCACATGAACATGAGGACCAGGGTGTCGTCGCGGGCTTGAGCAGGCTCGGGTTCCGCGTACATCGACATCGCCGCCGCCAGCTCCTCTCTCCGTCGGCGGGCGTCGTCGCTGCGGTGTTGGTCGACGAGGCGACGGGCGCCGACTCGAACGAGCCACCCGACCGGGTTCTCGGGCGCCCCGTCCACCGGCCACTGACTCGCGGCCGCTACCAGCGCGTCCTGGGTCGCGTCCTCGGCCGCCGCGAAGTCGCCGGAGCGGCGCACGAGCGCGCCGAGGACCTGCGGCGCCAGCTTGCGCAGCAGGCCCTCGGTGGTCGTCCCAAACGCCACCGGCTCACACCTCGGGGTCGGGAGCGCCCAGGACCTCGCGGAGCTCGATGTGCTCGCCGAGGGGAACGCCGTTGGGCCCCGGCGCAGCCGACGCCTTGGCCGCGATCTCGATCGCCCGGTCGAGGCTGTCGACGTCGACGGTGATGTAGCCGGCCAGCAGCTCCTTGGCCTCGCTGAAGGGGCCGTCGGTGACGACCGGAGCGCCCTTGCCCTGGAAGGTCACGACCTTCACCTGATCCGGCCCGGCCAGGCCCTGGGCGTCCACCAGCTCGCCGGTCTCGGTCAGCTCGGCCATGTGCGCATGTTGGAAGTCGATGTGGGCCTTGAAGTCCTCCGGGCTCCACTCCCAGATCGTCGGTGCACCCGACTCGACCGGGGCGTAGTGCTTCAGCAGCATGAATCGCATCTCTCCATCCTTTCGTGTCCGGCGCCCCTGCAGCGCCGTCGCCCGGGTGTCGGAGCCGCCGCTCGGTTTTCGACGCGCGACGGAAAGATTTCTCGGCGGGGTAGGAAGGGCACATGCAGCTCGACCTTCACGTCTCCCGCTTCGACTGGGCCGGTGGCCCGTCGGGGATCGGCCAAGGCGTCAGTGACCTGGCCCAGCGGGCCGAGGCCATCGGCGTGCGCACGATGTCATTCATGGACCACTGGTTCCAGATGGACTGGATGGCTCCCGCCGAGGACCCGATGCTCGAGGGCTACACCGCGCTCGGCTTCGTCGCCGGCCGTACCGAACGCCTCCGGCTTCGACTGCTCGTCACCGGCGTGACGTATCGCTACCCGGGCCTGCTCGCGAAGACGGTGACGACCCTCGACGTCGTCTCGGGGGGCCGGGCCGAGCTCGGGATCGGTGCCGCCTGGTACGAGCGCGAGCACAAGGGCCTCGGCGTCCCGTTCCCGCCGACGGCCGAGCGCTTCGAGCGGCTCGAGGAGACCATCCAGATCTGCCTCCAGATGTGGAGCGGCAAGGGCGGCACCTTCGACGGCAAGCACTACCAACTGGAAGAGGTGCTGTGCAGCCCGATGCCCGTCAGCCAGCCGCGGCCCCGCATCCTGATCGGCGGCAGCGGTGAGAAGAAGACGCTGCGGATGGTCGCCCAGTACGCGGACGCCTGCAACATCTTCGGCGATGCGGGCGAGGTCGCCCACAAGGTCGACGTCCTTCGCCGTCACTGCAGCGACATCGGCCGCGACCCGAACGAGATCGAGGTCACGGCGATGTACCGCGACCTGCCCCCGGGCGCGTCCGTCGACGAGGTGGTCGCCGGTGCCGAGCAACTGGCGAAGGTCGGCGTGTCGACCCTCGTGACCGGCGCGGTCGGCGACGACCCGGCCGGGTGGCTGGAGTCGACGTTCGGGCCGGCGATGGATCGCATCGCCGCGATCGAACCCGCGCCGCTGTAGCCAGCACCGAACACCGGTCGCGGCTTAGTGTCCGCGGCCGATGTCGGAGCACGTCCACATCCATCCGCCCGAGGAGCTCGGTCGACCCGGTGGCCGGCCGAGCAGCCTGCTGAGCGAACGGGAAAGGGTCTACGAGCTCCTCGCCGCCATTCTGCTCTCGCTGGCCACGCTCGGCATCGCGTGGAGCGGCTACCAGGCGGCTCGGTGGAGCGGCGTGCAATCACGGCGCTACGCCCAGTCGAGCGCCGCCCGCTCCCAGGCCAACCGGGCCAGCACCGCTGCCAGCCAGGACCGCTTGCAGGACCTCTTGAACTTCAACCGCTGGCTCGAGGTGTCAACGCAAGGAAATCAGGATCTGGCCGCCCTCTACGAGCGCCGATTCCGCCCCGAGTTCGTACCCGCGTTCAAGGCGTGGCAGGCCGAGGACCCGCTGCGCAATCCGGCCGCGGTTGCCAGCCCGCTGAACATGCAGGAGTACAAGCTGGCCAACGCCGAGACGGCCGACAAGCTCGAGCGCCTCGGCGACACGCGGTTCGAGCAGGGCAAGACCGCCACCGACCACACCGACAACTACGTGCTCACGACGGTCTTCTTCGCCGCGGTCCTGTTCTTCGCCGGCATCTCCACGCGCTTCGAATGGCTCAACGTGCGCGCCGCGGTGCTGGTCATGGCCGCCGCCGGCCTCGGCTACGCCGTCTTTCGCGTCTTCACGCTGCCTTATTTCTGAGGCGGGGTAGACCAGGGACATGAGTCCCACCAACCCGACCATCGCCCTCGCCGACGGCACCCAGATCCCGGTTCTCGCCCTCGGGGTGTGGCAGGCCAAGGATGGCCCCGAGACCGAGAACGCCGTGCGCTGGGCGCTCGAGGCCGGCTACCGGCACATCGACACGGCCCAGGCCTACGGCAACGAGGAGAGCGTCGGCCGGGGCATCCGTGCCAGCGGCGTGCCGCGCGACGAGATCTACGTCACGACCAAGTTCTATCCCGAGAGCAAGGACCCAGCGGCCGAGGCCGAGCGCAGCCTCGATCGACTCGGTCTCGACTACCTCGACCTCTACATCATCCATTGGCCGGCGGGCGGGCCGACCTGGGCGTGGCCGGGAATGGAGACGGCGAAGGACAAGGGGTTCGCGCGCTCGATCGGCGTGTCCAACTTCAGCGTGGAAGAGCTCGACGCTCTGCTCGCGATCGCCGATCAGCGACCGGTCATCAACCAGGTGCAGTTCAGCCCCTTCGCGTATCGCCGCGGCCTGCTCGACGCGTGCACCGAGCGGCAGGTGGTGGTGGAGGCGTACAGCCCGCTCGGCACCGGCCGTCACCTCGACGACAAGAAGGTGGCCGAGATCGCCGAACGCGTCGGGCGCACGCCCGCCCAGGTGCTCATTCGGTGGGCCGTGCAGAAGGACGTCGTCGTCCTCCCCAAGTCGACCCACAAGGACCGCATCGAAGAGAACGGTCAGGTCTTCGACTTCGAGCTGTCCGACGAGGACATGGCGGCGCTCGACAGCCTGGACCGCACCGGCGCCACCACCGAGGCCCGCACCGACAAGTGGTGGTCGTAGCTCCGATCAGCCCACTTGCTTAAATAACGGTCGTTCGTTATCTTCGGGGGTCGATGGGCCGCATCGCGGGTGTCACCGCCGAAGAGACGAGGGAGCGGCTGCTCGACGCCGCCGCACGCGTCTTCGAGCTCAAGGGTTACGACGGCGCCACCGTGGCGCTGATCGCCCAGGAAGCCGGCGTCACCACCGGCGCCATCTACGCCCATTACAAGAGCAAGGCCGAGCTGCTCGCCGCCGCCCTCCAGGCCCACGGTGAGCGGGCGACCGCCTCGCTGTTCCCGCCCGGGCGACGGTCCGACGCCCCCACCGTGCTCGCCACGCTCGGCAAGCGCCTGGCGACGCGTGACGCCCACGAGAGCGCCCTACTGGTCGAGGCGCTGCTCGCGGCCCGGCGCGACCCCGAGCTCGCCGACATCCTCGGCGCCGCTCTCGCCGGACGCGAATCGCTCATGACCGGCATCGTCGCCCGCGCCCAGCAGAGCGGCGAGCTGTCCGCCGACGTGTCGGCCGCGGCCGCCGCCCGCTTCACGCTGATGCTCGGCCTGGGCTCTGGCATCGCCGCCAGCCTCGGCCTTCCGTCCGTCGACCGTTCGGAGTGGTCGGGCCTGATTCAACGCGTCGTCAACGCCTTCACTGAGGAGGAGCAATGACCGATCTCGTCCGCGACCCCGCCCTGCTCGAGTCGATCGTCCATGACATCGACCTGCACACCGACGCCCTCTTCACGTGGGACTACGAGCGAAGCCGCACGGCGCTGGTGAAGCTCTATGAGAAGGCGAAGACGTCGCAGTGGAACGCGACTACCGACCTGCCGTGGGACACCGAGGTCGACTGGGACAAGCTGGCCGACGAGACGGCCGCCCAGAACCAGCGCTTCTTCATCCTTCGCAGTGCCGAGGGGTCGCCGCTTGCCCACTGGGGCGACAAGGAGTGGCGCAAGCTCAGCATGGAGATGCAAACGGCTGTCCTGTCGCAGTTCCTTCATGGCGAGCAGGGGGCGCTGATCTGTACCGGGCTGATTACCGCAACCGTGCCGTGGGTCGACGCCAAGTACTACGCGGCGACCCAGGTCATGGACGAGGCCCGTCACGTCGAGGTCTTCGGCCGCTACATCGACGAGAAGACCAACGGCGCGTACCCGATCAGCCCGCAGCTGGGCAGTCTGCTCGACGACATCATCGCCGATGGCCGTTGGGACATCACCTATCTCGGCATGCAGATCATGGTCGAGGGACTCGCACTGGCGGCCTTCGGCTTCATGCACATGCTGACGACCGAGCCGCTCCTCAAGAAGCTGCTGCGCTACGTCATGAGCGACGAAGCCCGCCACGTGGCGTTCGGCGTGCTGTCGCTCAAGGAGTTCTACGAAGGCCTCGACGAAGCGGAGATCCGCGAGCGCCAGGAGTTCGCCTACGAGGCCGCGGTGCGCCTGCGCAACCGGTTCATGGTGCAGGAGGTCTGGGAGCGCCTGGGCGCCGATCCCAAGGCCGTCATCAGCTTCCTCGAGGCCAACCACGATCCGGGCCAACAGATGTTCCAGACGATGCTGTTCTCCAAGATCGTGCCCAACGCCAAGAAGCTCGGCCTGCTCGACGCCGGCGACGGCTGGCTACGCAAGAAGTTCACCGAGCTCGGCGTCATCCAGTTCGAGGACTGGACCGACACGACCGAGGAATACGCCGAACTGGATGCCGTCGCCGCCGATCGCGGCTAGGCCATAGGGCGTCATGGCGCTCGAGATCTGGACCGTCGGCATCTCGCACGTGGCGGTCGCGCCCCGCGCCGCAGCGCGCGCCGAGGCGCAGGGTTTCGACGGCATGGTCGTGGTCGACTCCCAGAACCTGGCGGGCGATCCGTTCGTCGGGTTGGCGCTCGCGGCGCGTGAGACCTCGACGTTGCACCTCGGCACCGGCGTCACCAACCCGGCCACGCGCCACCCGGCGGCGGCAGCGGCTGCCATCGCCAGTGTCCACGTCGCCTCGGGCGGACGCGCCCACCTGGGGATCGGCCGCGGCGACTCCGCCCTCGCCCACCTCGGAATGGCGCCCGCTCCAGTCGCCGAGCTCGAGCGGTTCGTGCGCGTGACCCGGTCATACCTGCGCGGCGACGGCGTCTCCTTCGATGACCTGCGTCCGTACGAGCGCGACGGGGCGCGGCCGGTCGACGTCCTCGGCTTGGCCAACGCGCCGGAGGACAGCCGGCTCCACTGGCTGCCCCGCGACCTGCCCCCGGTCCCCGTCGAAGTCGTCGCCACCGGGCCCAAGGCGCTCGCCCTCGCCGGGGCCGA
>JAFAUA010000549.1 GCA_019243595.1 Acidimicrobiia bacterium | reverse complement strand
CCATGGGCAATTCGCTGCCCCTGCGGCCGGTCACCGTGACCGAGCACGCCACGCCTGCGCGGACGAGACCGCTCGTCTACGTGACCCTGGGGACCTTCTTCGGGCTCAACATGGACGTGTTCCGCGTCATCCTCGAGGGTCTGGCTGCCGAGCCGGTCGACGTCATCGTGACCGTCGGCGAGAATCAGGATCCCGACGGCCTCAAACCGCTGCCCGCGAACGCCCGAGCCGAGCGCTTCATCCCGCAGTCTGAGCTGCTGCCGTCATGCGCCGTTGTCGTGCACCACGGGGGGTCCGGAACGACGCTTGGGTCCGTGGCCTATGGGCTGCCCCAGCTCGTGGTGCCTCAAGGGGCTGACAACTTCTTGAACGGCGCGGTCCTTGAGCGGGCGGGGATCGGCCGCGTCCTCGGCCCCGATGAGCTCACGCCTGCCGCCGTGCGCGAGAACGTGCGCTCCTTGCTTGGTGATCCCGACGCTAACGCCGCGGCGGAGGAGGCGGCCAGGGAGATCGCCGTGATGCCGACACCCCAAGAGGTCGCGCACACGTTGCGTGAGCGATTTCACACCACGCCTTCTTGATCGCGTGCCCGCGTGCATGCTTTCCGGTATGCCACAGCCGTCCTCCTGACAGGACGCCGACGCGTCCCATGGTTGCACCCTCATGCGGAGTCTTGGGTCGCCCAGAACGTCGGCAGTGGGACCGTTCTTGATGGGCGACATCCGAGCAGCGCTTATTCGTGCGAGCGCGCCCGGTCGCCCGCTCGGGTCGCCGGTCGGCGACGACTGGTGAGTACAGAAGGCGCGTCCGCGGTATCGGTGTTCGGGCGGCGCGCTCTGTTATCAGGCGGAACCAGGGATATTCGGGGGCCGCTCCGGTCCGAACGGTGGTTCCTCCCGCGCGCGCCGATGCTGCCGTTGCCCCAATCAAGCTCCGGGGACAGCGGCAGCACCCTGCGTCCCTGTCGTCAGACCACCGAAGTAAGGAGGCTTTCCTCGACGTGGGGGGCCGATGTCGACGTCGCGTCTGACGGCGCCTCGGGCGTCCGGAACCCCTTCACGGTCATCCACACGCCGAGGGAGAACTCCCAGAGTGCGATCGGGAAGGCCAACAGACCCGCCGGGGTGGAGAACTGGGCCCAAGCGCCGAACAGCGCGGCGGTGGCGGAGGCCAGGAGGATCGGCGCACCGATGAGGCCGATCGTCGGAATGATCCGGGGCACGAGCCCCGACCGGTACATGACATAGCCGAGGCACAGGGCATTGACGGCGGGGATGACGCCCGGTCCGAGCAGCAGCGTCCAGTTGTGCAGCGCCACCAGCGAATGCCCAGCGGTGACGAGGGCTCCTGCGTCGGCTCCAGCAGCACCGGCCACGCTCTGACGGAGGGTGCTGACAGCGAGCAGACTGATGACACCCACGAAGATCATGGCAGTCTCGACGACGCGGGCAGCCACGAACCCCAAGGCGGCGGTCTCGCTGTACCGCTTGGCGACGGGGTAGAGAACGACGGCTGTGCCGATGCCGGCGAAGCCGAGGATGACTTCGAGCAGGGCGCCCCACACGACGCCGCCGTCGGGGCCGTTACCCAGAACATACGCGTGGTTGTGGAGCACCTTGTCGTAGAACGCGAGAGCCGGAATCGACGTGACGAACGTGATCAGGTAGAGGACGCCGGCGACGAGCGCCGTCTTCCTCATCGGGGTCATCGGGCTGCGCGTGTGAGCGTTTCGGATGGTCATTGCTCCTCCCCCCTTCTGCGGGTGTACGGCGTACACCCCTTGCCCTCCAGTATTGGTGTACGGTGTACACTCGTCAAGAGGAGAATTCGGACAGTGGTCAAATCAGGGCACCAGCCGGCGACGCTGCAGCCGCGAGAGCGGCTGAGCGAAGCGCGCGTGGTGGCCGCCGCCGTCGCCCTCGCCGACGCGCACGGGTTCGACTCCCTCAGCATGCGCAACCTGGCCGATCAGCTCGGCGTGGTGCCGATGGCGCTCTACAAGCACGTGGCCAACAAAGAAGCGCTCCTGGACGGGATGATCGACGTGGTCTTCGCCGAGATCACCTTCTCGATGGACAGCGACTGGAAGGGCGCCCTTCGAGACCGCGCCATGGCCATGCGCGACGCGCTTTTGCGCCACCCCTGGGCGGTCGGGCGCATGGAGTCGGGAACGCCCGGGCCGGCAAACCTGCGCCACCACAACGCCGTCATGGAGTGTCTCCGCGCCAAGGCGAAGCTGTCCTTCCCGGCGGCAGTCCACGCCTACAACGTCATGGACAGCTATGTCTACGGCTTCGCCCTGCAAGAGAAGACGTTGGCGCCGGACATTCCCGCCGAGGCCGAGCGCAGGACGGAGATCGTCGTCGAGGAGCACCCCGCACCGCTTGAGGAGTACCCCTACCTCATGGACGTGGCCACCGAGCTGGCCAAGTCGGGATACGACTTCGCCGAGGAGTTCGAATTCGGGCTCGACCTCGTCCTCGACGGCATCGACCGGTTTCGTCGGGCTGAGCTCTCCAAAGCGCCGCCCCGACGCCGGAAACGCTGATCACGCAAAGCTGATCCTCAAGCCCCGACTGACACCTAGCGCGCGCCCAGGGATAGCAGCCACCGTCGAATGTCGCCTCAGTCGCGAGCGTCCCCACATCCTCGCTGATCTGAAGTCCCAGACGACAGGCCCACAACACCGTCCATCCCGTCCCCGAGTGCCGGCTCGTGGGCGACTATCAGAGCGAACTCGCTGACCGCTGCTTGCTGAAGTTCAGAAGCACAGATCGCCCCCTACGCGCCGGGGGTTCCGCGTCGTCGAGACCGCCTATAACGACGATCTCTACGACGGTGCGGAGGGCGCCCTCTACCGCTGGCTCTGAGTCGCTACGCGCCGACCTTGGCGGTTAGGAAGAGCTGGTCGCGGGAAAGCTCTCGGGTACATGCCAGGGCACGACATTTCAGTCCCTGGGCGAAGACTGGCGGCTTCGAGGCGAAGGAGAGGACCAATGCGAAGAGGTCTTGTGGCGGCAGCGTTCGCGGCGGGTGTCGCGCTCGCCGGGACAGTGCTCGCACCGGGGACGGCAGGCGCGGTGGACAATTTCACCTGCCAGGGTGGCTTTTCCAACCCGCCGGCCAGCGGCACATACACCAACGTCATCGTGCCCTCGACGGCAAACGGCACGAACTTTTGCTACCTGAACGGTGCCACCGTGCAGAGAAATGTGACAGTGCAGCCAGGCGGCGCTGTCTTGATCGCCAACACCACGATCGGCCGCAGTGTGACCTCAACCAGTGCAGGCACGGGGGCCGGTGGGCAGTTTTTCTCGGTAGCCATGTGCGGGTCCACGGTGGGCCGCAACGTCAGTGTGAGCGGCTCGTCGTCCCTGGTCGAGATCGGCACCGACGACTACGGAAACAACTGCGTGGGCACGATCAGGCAAAACACGTTGAACGGCAACACCGACATCACCAACAACCAGGGGGGTGTCGAAGTGGAGGGCAACCAGGTGAACGGCAATCTCAGCGTCAACCGGAACAGTGGCGCCCTCTCGAACTACTCCCGCGATTTCGATGCCGGCCCCAACGTGACAACGGCCGTCAACAACAACAGCGACTCGACGCACCATCTCAGCTGCTCGGGCAATGCCGGCGTCGTCGACTCGACCAACAACACGTTCAAGACGGTCACCGGCCAGTGCCGCCGCTAGCGGACTGAAGACGGCCTGGGCTGCGAGGCTTCCGTGTCTTCGTCCAGCACCGCGATGAGCTCGACGCCAAAACAGTGGATGAACGTCACACGCTCGGGAGGCTGATCTTCCGGCAAGGATGAAGTGCGCTGCGTGGCTGTCCTGTTGCGCAGGCCGCCGCCACGACCTTGTGCCCTACGTGCTCGTTGTCGACGCCGGCGCCCTCACCGTTTCCCAACAGCAGTCGCGACTGGATCGGCGACGGAGTTGACACGGCGCACCGGATGTCGATCTCGGGTCTGAGGGGATCTCGAACAAGCCGATGGCGCTCACCGCGATCGGCCAGAAGAGGTCCCCGAACATCGTCATCGACGCCTCGCGGAAATGCCCCCGACCACCGGCAGTGGGACCGTTCTTGACGGTCCTCATCCGGTGAATGCTTTTTCCTGCAAGCGCGCCCGATCGCTACGGGTGCGCCACTGGCGATATCGAGGTCGCCCAGAACAACGGCGTGGCGGCTGATCTTGACCCGATCCGCGCCGGCGATCTCCCGCCCCACCTGAGTAGCCCAGAAACACGCGATCACCGGCTGCCCCGACCCCGAGGTGCATCGATCAGGGCGTAGGGATATCCACGCCGGGGGACCATCTCGACGACCTCTGATGGAACGCCGCCAATGTCGGCCTACGTGCAGGGGTCGCGGAACACGTCATCCCGACGTCGATGCGTCCGTTAGATGTCGTTACCACGAGGGCTCGGGTGCGCTCAGCAGCCGTCCGCGGCTCAATTGCCCACCGGACGCCATCAAGGGCGCGCTGCGGGGCTCCGCTTCTCGCTCTTGCTGCGCCCGTCCCTTGACGCGGCTTTCCGGGTATGGCGATGAGGCTCCTATTGCAGAGCGACGCTTCGGCGGCGCTCCCTC
>JAFAUA010000540.1 GCA_019243595.1 Acidimicrobiia bacterium | reverse complement strand
AGAGCCCCCTGGCGCAGGTCGCCGATGAGGAGGCGGCGCAGGAAGTCGGCCTCTTCGGCGGTCGCCCGGCCGAAGAGGTTGTCGACGATGCGCCGGCGCGTCGCGGTGCTGCCGGCGCCGGTCGTGCGCTCGAGCTCGTCGATGGCGCCGTCGACGTCGGCGACGGTCAGGGTGGCTTCGGCGGCCGGAGGGATGTCGATCGCCGGGCCCAACAGAGCCCACCCGACCCCGACGCGGCCCTGGCGAGGCGCGCCGACGAGGAACCCGACCGTGATCGCGATCTCTGCGGATGGCACGCGCTGGAGCAGCTCGGCGAGAGCGGCCACCTTGGCCGACCTGGCCCGGGTGCTCGACACCGCCGTCGACGTGGCGACGACGTCGGCGAGAGGGAGACTTATCCCTCCGCTCCCTTCACGCACTCGTTGACGAGCTCGCCCAGGCCTTCGATGGTCGTGCGCACGACCTGGCCGGGCTGGAGGAAGCGCGGCGGCTTCATTCCCGCCCCGACGCCACCGGGCGTTCCCGTCGAGAACACGTCGCCCGGTTCCAGCGTGACGATGGTGCTCACGTAGGTGATGATGTCGACGGGCTTGAACAGGAGGTCCGACGTCCGCGTCTCCTGCATCACCTCGCCGTCGACTTCGCAGCGCAGCAGGAGGTCAGCGGCGTGGTCAACCTCGTCGGGCGTGACCAGTGCCGGGCCGAGCGGCGTGCTCCGCTCCCACGTCTTGCCCTGCAGCCACTCGCTCGTGCGCCACTGCCAGTCGCGCATGGAGACGTCGTTGCAGATCGTGTAGGCGCCGATCGCCGCTCGTGCTTCGTCGGCGGACGCGTTGCGGACGGCGCGACCGATCACGAACGCCAGCTCGCCTTCCCAGTCGACGGCGTTGGACGACTCGGGGATCGGGATGGGATCGCGAGCGCCGCACAGAGCAGCGGCGAACTTGGAGAACAGCGTCGGGTGCTTGGGCAGCTCGGCGCCCATCTCCTCGATGTGGCTCTTGTAGTTGAGCCCGAGGCAGATGATCTTCGATGGACGCGGGACGACCGGTGCCAGGTCGGCGTCGGCGAAGGCGATCTGGTCACCGGTTTCGCCGGGATTGTCGAGGGCGGCAACGGCGTCCGGGGCGTCGAGCAGCACGACCGTGTCGCCGTCGACGCGGCCGGCGCGGGTGCCGTCGGGAGTCCGGATGGTTACGAGGCGCACGGCCGTTCAGCCTGGCACAGCTCGAAGGCGGTCCATGGCGACGGCGGCCGCAGCCAGACTGAGGATCACGCCCGCGGATTCGTCGAGGGCGGCGGGGCCGCGGGTGGGAAAGCTCTCGATTGGCCGCCGGGCGGGCGTCAGGTCGAGGGCCAGCCCGGCGAGCTGTCCGATCGCCAGGAAGGAGGCGACGGCCAGCACCGAGACGGAGAGCGCTCGCGCCCGGCGAACGAGCCTCGGCGTGAACGCCACCAGCCGGGCGCCCCACCACGCGACGAACACGGCGGCGAGCAGGACGAGGACGCCGGGCACGAGGCCGAGGTTGCGGGCGAACAGGCGGACCCGGTCGACGGCGTGAACGTCCGGCGAGGCGAACTGGGTCATCGTCCAGATCGTGCTGCCGGCGTGCAGCAGGGCAGCCAGGAGGACCACGGGGACGAGACGGTCGAGGCGGCCGGGAGGCAACGGCGGCGGGCCGCCAGGCGTCGCAGAGCCCGTGTTCACGTGGGCCGGGCAGGGATCGAACCTGCGCGCCGCGGATTATGAGTCCGCTGCTCTACCACTGAGCTACCGGCCCGGAGTGGTTGGGGCCTCTGTCTAGTAGTTGACGGCGGCGTTCTGGGCGGCCGACGCCGGGCTCGGCGCCGCGCTGCGCGCCACCGGCGCGCCGGCGCTGAGTATGACGACGGTCGTGCCGTTCGGCACCTGGTTGAACAGGTCGAGTTCGTCGCCGCCGCGCATGCGGATGCAGCCGTGCGATGCGCTGGTGCCGATCGACCCGACATCGGGCGTCTCGTGGATGAGGATGCCGGCGGCACTCAGGGCCAGGGCGTGGGTGCCGAGCGGGTTGTCGGGGCCGGGGCCGATCGTCTCGGGCATGGTCGTCGACCAACTGCTGTGGGGGTTGTGCCACGTGGGGTTGGTCTGCTTGCTGACGACCTTGAACGTGCCGGTCGGCGTCGGGAACTCCGGGCGCCCGGTCGCCACCTGGTACGTCTTGGCGAGCGAGCCGTTCTTGTACAGGTAGAGCTTGTTCTCGCCGGTGCGCACGAGGATGACCGTGGCAAAGGCGTCCTGTTGGACCGCGGCCTTCGTATGGATCACCGGGAGCTGGATCTGCTTGTTGCCGTGCTTCACGCCCTCGGTGAGGATCGACTTGGCCTTCTCGGTGTCGAGGGCGCGGCCATCGACATCGGGGAAGATCTTGACGAACCCCGACGAGGTGTCGAGACGGGCGCTCTTGGGCGCGACGGCGACCGCCTTCTTGGCTTGATCAAGCAGCGACGCCGACATCCCACTCTTCCAGTCCGGTGAAAGGGCGATGTTGCGGCGGCCGTTGCCCCGGAAGCGTCGCCACGCGCGCTGGTAGACGTTGCCGGCGTGGTTGGACGTCATGGCCTTGCGGACGGCGGTAGGTACGTCGACCTGCAGGCCCATGTCCCACGCCGTCGTGTTCGCCGAGAAGCCGTCAGCCGAAACGTGGATCGGCTGGTGCAGCGGCGCCTCGACGGCTGCCCGCACCTTGTCGACCGCAGCCTGGTAGTGCAGACCGCCGACGTCGACACCGCCGATGACCGTGCTGGCCGGCAGCACGTCGATCGTGTGGTTGTCGTACTGGATCGCCCACGCGCTCGCAGCCCCGAGGACCGCAACAACAACAAGGGCAACAATGACCACAAGCTTCGGTCCGCGCTTGAAATGCGGACGCGACGAGGCACGGTTCCGCAAAAACGTGAACGGGCCGGCCCCCGCCGCTTGCCTCGTGGCCATAGGACGAGACAGATTAGCGAACGTTTTCCACAGCCTGTCCAGTGCGCCTGGCGCCCTGGATCACGTGGTGTGGTCGAGCAAACGCTCCGGGGGCGAGACTCGAACTCGCAACCTGCGGATTAACAGTCCGACGCTCTGCCGATTGAGCTACCCCGGAATGGCGTTCGAAGTTAGCAGGGCGTCCACAACGCCCATCACGGCGCGGTGCGTCCGAGAGCAGCAATACACGACCGTGGCGTAGCCGAGAGGGTGCTTCGCTCGCCGAATACTGGGGTCGGGATCCGCTCGATACGGCGCCGTGAACTGCGGCGTCGGAATTGCGGTCACCTCTGACCAGAAGGCCGTGGCGCCATCGAGATCCAGCCCACGGTGCAGGTAGAGACGAACCCGCAGTCGAGACTCGTCGACCGCGAAGAATTTTCGCAACCACGCACAGAAGAAGGCCACGAGGCGAGGATCGCTATTGCTGAACCCGACCTGGGCCTGCGTCTTGGCGCCTTCCCCCGCGTAGAGCGCCGCACCGGCGACCAGGAACTCCTTTTCCGTGAGCCGACCGACCCAGGCGACCCCTTGGACACGAAGACACTCGATCTCCTCCTGCTTCCTGCGCTGCAGCGGGTTGGGGCCCCGTCGGCGCGCTTTGGTCTTCAAGAGGCGAGGTTGAAACGGGACGTCTCTGGCCCAGAGCGAGACCGAGCTCTTCGAAACGCCGAGCTTGACGGCGATCTCGTCCATGGTGAGGCCCTTGGCCCGTAGCTGTCGAGCCTTCGCCTGCTCTACGACCTTGCCCCGGTAGCCCATGCCTCCAGTATGGGGAGGGGGGTGTGACAGGAATTGCAGGCGGGGTAAACACATCTCATGCGCATGAAGATTGCCTTCGGGGTCGGGTTCGGCGTCGGGTACTACCTGGGGGCCATGGCGGGCCGGGAGCGCTACGAGCAGCTCAACCGGCTGGCTCGCAAGGTGAAGCGTTCGGACGCCTTCCAGACCGCCGAGCAGAAGGCCAAGGCGGCCGTCGACCTCGGCGTCGAGCGGGCCAAGGACGCCGTCGAGAGCCGCACCGGCAACGGCCACGGCACCGTCCAGCCCTACGACCCGAGGCCTTAGCCCTTACTCCTCGTCGAGGTAGTCCCGCAGCCGGAGGCTGCGGATGGGATGGCGCAGCTTCGCCAGCGTCTTGGACTCGATCTGGCGGATGCGCTCCCGGGTGACGCCGAACTCCTTGCCGACCTCTTCGAGCGTGCGCGCCTGACCGTCCTCGAGGCCGAACCGCAGGCGCACGATCTTGCGCTCGCGGTCGGTGAGCTCCTCGAGGGCCTCCCCCACGGCCTCGTTCAGCAACGCCCGGGCGGCCGCCTCGGCGGGGGCGACGGCCTGCTGATCCTCGATGAAGTCGCCGAGGTGGCTCTCGTCCTCTTCGCCGACGGGCGTCTCCAACGAGACCGGCTCGAGCGCCAGACGCTGGATCTCCCGCACGCGCGCCGGGGTCAGACCGACCTTGACCGCCAGTTCCTCGACCGTTGGTTCCCGCCCCAGCTCCTGCAGCATCTGCCGCTGCACACGGAGGACCTTGTTGATGGTCTCCACCATGTGCACCGGGATGCGGATGGTGCGGGCCTGGTCGGCGATGGCGCGGGTGATGGCCTGGCGGATCCACCACGTGGCGTACGTCGAGAACTTGAAGCCCTTCGTGTAGTCGAACTTCTCGACAGCGCGGATGAGACCGAGGTTGCCTTCCTGGATGAGATCGAGGAAGAGCATGCCGCGGCCCAGGTAGCGCTTGGCGATCGACACGACGAGACGCAGGTTGGCCTCGATGAGATCGCGCTTGGCCTGCATGCCGTCGGCGACACATTCGTCGAGCGGTGCCAGCTGCGCTTCGGGGATGAGCGCTGGGTCTCCGTAGTGATCTTCGAGCTCAGCAACCTTCCCCGCGGCGATCAGGCCAGCCTCGATGCGTTGGGCGAGCGAAACCTCCTGCGGGCCGGTGAGCAGCGGGACCTTGCCGATCTCCTTGAGGTACATCCGCACCGGGTCGGCAGTGCCTACAGCAGTGCGCTCCTCGCGTGCGGCCGGCGTCTCCTTCTGCGCGCTGTCGTTCGCGGCCGCGGGTGCCGGCTTCGGGACCGCCTGTACGACGGGCTTCGGCGGCGGGGCAGTGAGCTGCTCGTCGGTGAGGTCGTCGTCGGTGACGGCGTCGCCGCTCTCGTCGAAGATGATGCCTTCGGTCTTGAGGCGGGTGCGCACCTCGTCGATCAGCTCAGGCGTGAGCTCGACCTTCTCGAGTACCGCAATCACGTCGTCGGGAGTGAGGGAACCCTTGAGGTGACCCTTGGCCACCAACAACGTCAATGCCTCGGCCGGAAACCCGGCCGGTACAGCAAGCGTCGAGCTTTCGCTCATGCCTCCACCTCGAGCCGGTCGACGAGCCAGCGTACCAATCTGTCGCTCGCATCGACGGCAGAAACCGGATCGCGCAACTCTTCAACTGTCAGTTTCAGCCAACCCATTGCGGGCGCAAATGCCGCAGGATCGTCGGACTCGCGCGCCGCGGCATCGAGCTCGGCGAGCGCGCGCACTCCCGCTTCCCGCGCGAGCCGGCCGACGACGTTGTCGACGTCGTCATTGGGCTCTTCGACGGCCAATCGCTGCAGCAGATCGGCAGCCGCCGGATCGGCGACCTCGAGCGCGTCGTGAAGAGAGTCGGTGCTGACGACGGCGCGGTACGCAGCGGCGACCAACTCGTCGGAGAACAGCGCTTCGTCGACGCGCCCCTCGATGGCGTCACGGTTGTGCACCGCCAACAGCAGCGCCTCTTCTTCGGCACTGCGCGACAGCACAACCCGACTCGCACGCGACGGCGTCGACGCGCGCTGCGGGGTACTCGTGAGCCGACCCTTGCTGAGTGCCTCGCGCAGACGATCGGCCTCGATGCGCGTCCGCGTCGACACCTCCATGAGGTACTGGTCCTGCACGAACGAGTCGGGGTGCTCTTTGATCATCGCCAGCGCGGCCTCCGCGGCGCGGGCCCGTCCTTCGGGCGTCGACAGCGAGGCGCCGGTGAGCACCCGCTCGATGCGAAAGGCGAGAAACGGCCGCGCATTCTCGACGGCCGCCTGCAGCCGCTCGGGTTCGGACCGCGCCAGGTCGGCGGGGTCGGATCCGGGAGGCAGGTCGGCAACCGCGATGTCGACCTCGTAGCGCTTCTCCCACTCGTACAGGCGCTCGGCGGCCGCCTGGCCGGCGCTGTCGGCGTCGTAGGCCAGCACCAGGCGGCGGGCGAAGTTCTTCAGCGTGCGCACCTGGTCCTCGGTGAGGGCCGTACCCCACCCGGCCACCGCCCGGGGAAGACCGGCGAGGAAGAATCCGATCACGTCGGTGGAGCCCTCGCAGATGATGACCTCGCCGGCGCGCACGACGTCGGCCTTCGCCCAGTTCAGGCCGTAGAGGACCTTGCTCTTCGAGTACAGCGGCGACTCGGCCGAGTTCTTGTACTTGGGTCCTTCGGCGCCGGGCAGGATCCGCCCGCTGAACGCCACGGGATCGCCGCGGCTGTCGAAGATCGGGAACATCACCCGGCCCCGGAAGGCGTCCTGCTGGCGCTGGCGACGGTTGACGAAGCCGAGCCCGGTGTCACGGAGGACGTCGTCACCGACCTTCAGCGACCGGGCCAGGGCGTCCCAGTCGTCGGGCGCCCACCCGATCTGGAACTGGCGCACGACGTCGCCGTCGTAGCCGCGGGAGCGGAGGTACGACCGGGCCGCCGCCCCGTCGTCACCGGACAGCAGGCGCTGGTGGTACCAGTCGACCGCCTTCTTCATCACTTCGACCAGTCGCTCGCGCCGACCGCGCTCGCGGGACACGTTGGCCTGGTCGTACCGGATCTGGACGCCCGACTTGGCGGCCAGATACTCGACCGCCTCGGCGAACTCCAGGTGCTCGATCTCCTGGACGAACGTGATGACGTCGCCCTTCATCTGGCAGCCGAAGCAATTGCCGGTGAGGATGTTGTCTTCGAGCGTGAAGTTGTGCGTTCCCTCAACCTCTGCGCAAAAGACCTCTTCAACCCTGTCGGTGGGTTCGACTGACTCAACCATCCACCCGCGTCGGACCCACGACTTGCTCGCCGCAAGAAACCGGTCGCGGTGTTTGGAGATCAGGAAAAAGCGCTCATCGAGATCCTCGGCGATGAAGTGGACCCGATAAAGCGTCGAAGGCTCACGGCCCTCGAAGCCCGTCCGCTCTTGGGACGTAATTCCATAGGTCCCCACCCCAAGCCGCGTGCACACCTGCCGAACGAACTCGAGGTCGCCGCGATCGGCGGAGTTGAGCATGCAGGTGCCGTCCTTGGACACGTGTCCGTCCGCGGCGATGTAGCCGGCGAGCCAGCCGGCCAGATAGGTCGGTGCTTCATCGAGTGAGGGCCGGTCTTTGAAATGCTTGGGGAGGTCGAGGACCTTGATGTACGGCTTCCCGTCATGGGTCTGCAGCGCATAGGTGCGGTTCAGCGGGAACCACTTGAGGAGCTCTGCGTCCTTGTCGCCGTGGAGGTCCACACAGGCAGCGCTCGCGAAGTGGCTCCCATCGCCGTACGTGATCCCGTGAGCAATCCCCTGTGGCGACAGCTCTCCGAGCATCCGAACCCTGCTGTGCGGGAATGACCAGGCCAAGGGGTGGCCGGGACGAAGTTGCTCGGTCGTCCGCTCGTATCGGTGTGGAGCTGCCCCTTTCCGAACGAGCCAGCGGTGTTCTGGTGTGGCGTAGAGCGCCTTGCGCTGGCGATTGCGGGTCAGCGTGACCTTCATCAGCGGCTGGACTCCGAACGAGCGGAATGGCGCCTCGACCCACCGGCCTTTCTCCGTCAGGATCCGGTGGGTCCCACCCGCCAGCTCCCTAATCGGGCGAACGCCGTCCCAGGTCAGGACGCCGGTCTCGCCGGCCAGGCAGTAGAAGAGCTTTTCGTCGGCGTTGACCGAGAACGACGGGGTCTTCTCGGCGTGGAACGGGCACAGGCCCGTGTAGCGCAGGCCCACCTTCTTCAAGGCGAGGTGCTCGCTGACCAGGGCGACGAAATCGGTGGCCTCGCGGACGCGCGCGATGTCCTCCGACAGGATCCCCACCGCTACTGCCCTTGCCCCGTCCCCATTCTCCGACGGTACCGCGGGCCCTGTGACAAATTGCGCTCAAGTCATGAGCAGGGACAGGGCCACCCGAGGTCGAACCTTCAGCCAGGATGGTCTACAACGGCGAACCGCTCATTCGATGCCCGGGGTGCCGGACGTTCGTGCCGATCGAGCCGTATGTCCAGCTGGTCGGTGACTGCCCCGTGCTCGACTGCCCCGCCTGCCGGGGCGCCCGCGACATCGCCTTCGACCGCTCGCTGAACTAGCAATCCGGCCCATGGCCAGACACGTGCGGCTCGCCGAGTTCCTGGTCGGTGTCGCCGGTCTGGGGCTGATGCGGCACATCTTCACCGGCGACGACGAGGCCGCGGCGGCGCGCCTGGCGGAGATCCGCGCCATCCTGCTGAGCGACGAGGACCTGTACGACCTCGGCGTCGATGCGTCGACGGTCGACGCCGAGGCGGGTTACGCCCGCTGGGCCGAGACGTACGACCAGCCCGGCAATCCGCTGATCTCGGTGGAGCAGCCGGTCGTGTGGGCGATGCTCGACGAGCAGCCGGCAGGCGACGCCCTCGACGCCGCGTGCGGCACCGGTCGTCACACCAAGCACCTCGTCGACCTCGGCCATCGCGTGGTCGGCGTCGACGGTTCGCCGGAGATGCTCGCGAAGGCGCGGGCCGCCGTACCCGACGCCGATTTCCGCGACGGCGATCTCACGTCGCTCCCCGTCGAGACCTCGAGCGTCGACCTCGCCGTGTGCGCATTGGCGCTCGAGCACGTCGAAGATCTCGACACCGCCGTCGCCGAGCTGGCGCGCGCCGTGCGTCCTGGTGGACGGGTCATCCTCTCGGACCTGCATCCGTCGGCCCAGACCACGGGCGGCGCCGCCTACTTCCAGGACGCAACCGGCGGCGCCGGCGTGGTGCGCGGCTACTCGCACCGCCACGGCGACTACCTGCGGGCGTTCTCCAAAGCCGGTCTCACCGTCGATCAGTGCCTGGAGCCGGAGATGGGCCCGGATGAGGTCGCGATGCAAGGTCCGGCAGCGACGTTCGTCCCCCGAGCTGCCCAAGCCGCCTTCCTTGGGGTGCCGATGGCGCTGATCTGGGATCTTCGCCGGCCCTGAGGTTCCGTTCGAAGAAGTCGAAGATGGCCTCGACGCGCTGGACGCGGTGCTTGGGCGCACCCGACCTCGACAGCTCGTGGGACTCGCCCGGGAAGCGCAGAAACTCGGGCGTACGGCCGAGCATGCGCAGGGCGACGAAGAGCTGCTCGGCCTGCTCGATGGCGCACCGCAGATCGTTCTCCGAGTGCAGGATCAGAAGCGGTGTGTGCATGTCGCGCACGTAGGTGATCGGCGACATCCGCATGTATTCGTCCGGGTCGTCGAGGTGGTTGACGCCGAGCTCCATGCGGAACGAGCCGGCAACGTCCGACGTCGACTCGAGCGACAGCATGTTGTTGACGGCCCGCTCGGACACGGCCGCCTTGAACCGGTCGGTGTGGCCGATGATCCACGAGGTCATGTAGCCGCCGTAGGAACCGCCGATGACGCCCAGCCGGTCGGGATCCACGACGTCGTCGAAGCGGCGGACCGCTTCGTCGACCACGGCCATCAGGTCCTCGTAGTCGCCGCCGCCCCAGCCCGAGCGAGGGTCGTCCGACGCCGCCGGACTGCGGATCTCCCGCCCGAAGGTCTCGCTGTAGCCGGAGGACCCGCGCGGGTTGGCGTAGACGACGGCATAGCCGGCGGCCACCTGCAGCTGGAACTCGTCGAAGAAGCGGTTGCCGTACTGGGTGAACGGGCCGCCGTGGATGTTGAGGAGTGTCGGATAGCGACGGCCGGGCTCGGCACCGATCGGCCGCATGAACCAGGCCTCCACCTCGGTGCCGTCGGGCGACGTGGCCGTGAAGCGCTCGGGTGTGGCGAGCTCGACGTCCGCCGCGAACCCTTCACCGATGCGCGTCACTTGCCGCTCCTCGTCGCCCACGCGGACGAAGAGCTCCGGCAGGGATGTCGGGGTCGTGACCGTGTACGCCAGCGTGTCGCCGACGGCGTCGAAGGCGCCGATCTGGCGATCACCGCCGACCAAGAGCTCAGGCTTCCCCGACCCGTCCGCGGGAACCCGGTACACGTGCGTGTTGCCCGCGTCTTCGAGCGCGAAGAGTAGGTCGCTGCCGTTCCACACCGGCCCGCGCGCCGGTGGGTACGGCGAGCAGTTCAGGTCGAGGTCGGTGGTGATCAGCCGAACCGCGCCGCTGGCGCGGTCGAGGACGCCGACCTGGCCGTGCCGCGGCGGCGAACGCCAGTCCTCGAGGTGGAAAGCGATCGCCGACCCGTCGGGGCTGAACGACGGCCGGGCGTACCCAGGTCCCGTCTCGGTGAGTCGTTGCGGCTCGCGGCCGGAGCCTTCTGCAGCGACGACGAAGAGGTCGACGCCGTAATCGAGGTCCCAGGTCTCGTGGCGCCCGGCGGTGAAGGCGATCTCGGTGCCTTCAGGAGACCACCCCAGGCCGCCGTCCTCGTACTCGCCCGTGGTCAGGGCCACCGGTTCACCGCCGTCGGTGTCGACGTCGACCACGAACAGGTGCGTCGGCCGATCAACGAGCCAGCCGACGCTGTCAAGGCGGGACCAGAGCTTGGTGATGCGACGAGGCGGTTGGTCCTTCTCCTTGTCCTGGCCGTAACGCTGCTCGTCGCGGACGCGGGCCGTGAAGGCGAGCCGTTGGCCGTCGGGCGACCACGCCAGGTCGCTGACCTCGTCCTTCCACGTGAACAGCGTGCGGGCCTCTCCCCCCCCCGCGGGGATCAGGCAGACCTTGACCTCTTTGCTGTCCTGCTCGCGGCGCACGAATGCGATCGATGCGCCGTCGGGCGACCAGCGTGGAGTCGAGTCCTTGTGCTCACCGCTCGTGAACGGCCGCGGCTCCGACGAGCCGTCGACGGCCGCGACCCAGAGCGCGGTGCGGTACTCGTTGGCGTCCAGGTCGATCGTGGTGACCGTGAAAACCACGGCCGACGCGTCCGGCGACAGGCGCGGATCGCCGACGGCGGTCAGCCGGCCGATATCGGCCGGCTCCATCCCTCGTCGAATTACTTCGTTGATCCGCTGTCTCCAGAGCCCAGCACGGCCTGGGCGGCCGAAAGGCGGGCGATCGGCACCCGGAACGGCGAGCACGACACGTAGTCGAGCCCGGCGTCGTAGAAGAGGTTGATCGACTCGGGGTCGCCGCCGTGCTCGCCGCAGACGCCGAGCTTCAGGTTGGGATTGGTCTTGCGTCCCCGCTCGGCGCCGTCGTAGACGAGCTCGCCGACACCGCCGGCATCGATCGTCTCGAACGGGTTGCGCTTCAGCAGCCCCTCCTCGAGGTAGGCCGACATCATCCGGCCTTCTACGTCGTCACGGCTGAAGCCGAACGTCATCTGCGTGAGGTCGTTGGTGCCGAAGCTGAAGAAGTCGGCCTCCTCGGCGATCTCGTCGGCGCGCAGGGCGGCACGCGGCGTTTCGATCATCGTGCCGATGAGCACGTTGATCTTCTTCTTGGTGCCCTTGGTGGCCTCGGCGATCGCCTGCTCGGTCCAGCCCCGGGCCAGGCCGAGCTCCTCACGCGTCACCGTGAGCGGGATCATGATCTCGACGATCGGCTTGCCGCCTTTCTTGGTGCGCTCGGCCGCCGCTTCCATCAGAGCCCGCACCTGCATGGCGTAGAGGCCGGGCTTGATCACGCCGAGGCGCACACCGCGGGTGCCAAGCATCGGATTGAACTCGTGCCACGACTTGGCCGCGTCGTAGAGGGCCTGCTCCTCCTTGGAGAGCCCGCCTTCGCTGGCCTCCTTGATCGCCAGCTCCTCGGTGGACGGCAGGAACTCATGCAGCGGCGGGTCGAGCAAGCGCACGGTGACCGGGAGGCCATCCATGGCCTCGAGGATCTCCTCGAAGTCGGCCTTCTGGACCTTGCGCAGCTCCTCGAGGGCGGCCTCTTCCTCTTCGGGCGTGTCGGCCAGAATCATGCGCCGCACGACCGGGAGGCGGTCCTCGCCGAGGAACATGTGCTCGGTGCGGCACAGCCCGATCCCCTCGGCGCCGAAGTCGCGCGCCTGCTTGGAGTCGGCGCCGGTGTCGGCGTTGGCCCGCACCGCGAGCTTGCCCTTGCGGATCTTGTCGGCCCAGCCGAGGACGGTGTCGAACTCTTTGGGCCGCTCGCCGGTCTTGAGGTCGAGCTCGCCGACGACGACCTCGCCGGTCGTGCCGTTGATCGACAGTACGTCGCCCTCCTTGACGGTGGTGCCGTCGACGGAGAACGACTTGCCCTTGATCTTGATCTTCTCGGCGCCGACGACAGCCGGCTTGCCCCACCCACGGGCAACGACGGCGGCGTGGCTGACAAGGCCGCCGCGTGACGTGAGGATGCCTTCTGACGCAGCCATGCCGTGCACGTCCTCGGGTGACGTCTCGCTGCGGACGAGGATGACCTGCTCCCCACGGTCGGCCGCGTCGGCCGCGTCGTCGGCGGTGAAGTAGGCCTTACCGACGGCCGCGCCCGGAGAGGCGGCAAGACCCTTGGTGAGGACCTTGTAGTCCGACTCTCCGAACTGCGGATGGAGCACCTGGTCGAGGTGCTCGGCAGTGATGCGCTGCAGCGCCTCCTCGCGCGAGATGCCGAGGTCGGACTTGCGCGTCATGTCGACCGCCATCCTCAGCGCCGCGACGCCGGTGCGCTTGCCGACGCGCGTCTGGAGCATCCAGAGCTTGCCCTGCTCGATGGTGAACTCGGTATCGCACATGTCCTGGTAGTGCTTCTCGAGCTTCTTGAAGATGCCGAGCAGCTCCTTGTTGAGCTTGGGGAAGCGCTTGGCCATCTCCGACAGCGGCAGGGTGTTGCGGATGCCGGCCACCACGTCCTCGCCCTGGGCGTTGACGAGGAAGTCGCCGTACTCGCCCTGCTCGCCCGTGGCGGGGTCGCGCGTGAAGCCGACGCCGGTACCCGAGTTGTCGTCGCGATTGCCGAACACCATCGACTGCACGTTGACGGCGGTGCCGAGGTCGTGGGGAATGCGCTCGCGGACGCGGTAGGCGCGCGCCCGGGCGCCGTCCCACGACTTGAAGACCGCCTCGATGGCACCCTTCAACTGGTCGAGGGGCTTCTGCGGGAAGGCCTTGCCGGTCTCCTTCTTGACGATGCTCTTGTACTCCTCGACCAGGTCGCGCAGGGCCTCGGCCGGGATGGCGGAGTCGTCCTTGGCCTTGCTCTTCTCCTTGGCCTTCTCGAACGGCTCGTCGAACGCCTCGGCGGAGATGCCCTGCACGATGCGGCCGTACATGGAGATGAAGCGCCGGTAGCTGTCGTAGGCGAAGCGCTCGTCGTCGGTCTGCTTGGCCAGACCGAGCACGGACTCGTCGTTGAGGCCGAGGTTGAGGACGGTGTCCATCATCCCGGGCATCGAGAACTTGGCGCCCGACCGCACGCTGACCAGCAGCGGGTCGGCGGCGTCGCCGAGCTCGCGGCCCATCGACTTCTCGAGCTTCTTGAGGTTCTTGGCCACCTCGTCGTCGAGTCCCTTGGGCCAGCCGCCGTCCATGTACGCCCGGCAGGCGTCGGTGGTGATCGTGAAGCCGTGCGGTACCGGCAGACCGAGCACCGACGTCATCTCTGCGAGGTTGGCGCCCTTGCCGCCGAGCAAGTCCTTCATGCTCATCGGCGGCTTCTTGTGCTTGTGGTCGAACGGGTACACGTACCTCGTCACGGGAGGCGCTCCTTCAGGTAGTCGACGACCTTGTCGATGGAGATGCGGTCTTGTTCCAACGAGTCGCGGTCGCGCACGGTCACGGCCCGATCCTCAAGCGTTTCGAAGTCGATGGTGACGCAGTAGGGCGTGCCGATCTCGTCCTGGCGCCGGTAGCGGCGGCCGATGGCCTGCGTCTCGTCGTAGTCGGTCGAGAAGTGGGGCTGGAGGATCGACAAGACCTCACGAGCTGTCGGCGTAAGTGTGTCCTTCTTGGAAAGCGGCAGCACGGCCACCTTGTACGGCGCCAGGCGCGGGTGCAGGCGCAGCACCGTGCGCGTCTCGTCGTTGACGACGTCCTCGTCGTAGGCCGCCAGAAGGAAGGCCATCATCGAGCGGCCCACGCCGGCCGCCGGCTCGATGACGTGGGGCACATAGCGCTCGCCCGAGGCCTGGTCGAAATACTCCAACCGCTCACCCGAGAACTTGGCGTGCTGGGTGAGGTCGTAGTCGCCGCGGTTGGCGACGCCCTCGAGCTCGCCCCAGCCGAACGGGAAGAGGAACTCCACGTCAGCCGTGCCGCTTGAGTAGTGACTGAGCTCCTCGGCGTCGTGCTGGCGCATGCGGAGCAGGTCCTCGGGGATCCCGAGGTCGATGTACCAGCGCAAGCGCTCCTGGCACCAGTACTCGAACCACTTCGGCCCCTCGTCGGGCGGCACGAAGAACTCCATCTCCATCTGCTCGAAC
>JAFAUA010000298.1 GCA_019243595.1 Acidimicrobiia bacterium | reverse complement strand
TCGACGGTGAGGTCGAGGTGTCGAGCCAGAGGGGTCCCCGTCGCATCGCTGCGAGCGAGTTGTACGGGGGCTTCCTCACGACCTCGGTCGAGCCCGACGAGCTGCTGACGGCCGTCCACTTGCCGGCGTGGCCGTCCGGCGCGGGGTGGTCGTTCCTCGAGTTCAGCCGCCGCAGCGGCGACTTCGCCCTCGCCGGTGTCGCCGCCATGTTGCGGCTGGACTTGTCAGGCACGATCGCCGAGGCCCGCCTCGCGCTGTCGGGCATGGACCAGACCCCGGTCCGCGCCAGCGACGCCGAGGCCACTCTCGTCGGGCAGCGACCCTCCGATGACCTGTGGGCGGCAGCGTCGACCGATGCCGTTGTCGGACTCGAGCCGCCGTCCGACTTGCATGGGGGCAGTGCATACCGGCGTCACCTCGCGAGCGTGCTCGTCCGGCGGGCGCTGCACGAGGCACACCAGCGAGCCGAGGGGAGCGCATGACTCGCCGAGCGATCCGCATGACTGTGAACGGGACAGAGACAGAGGCGTTCGTGGACCCGCGCCGAACGCTGGCGGACGTGTTGCGCGAAGACCTGGAGTTGACGGGTACCCACCTCGGTTGTGAACACGGCGTGTGTGGCGCCTGCACCGTTCTGCTCGACGGCTCTGCCGTTCGCTCGTGCCTGCTGCTGGGTGTCCAGGCCGACAGTTCCGATATCACGACGATCGAAGGCGTGGCAGGCGACGACGGCGCCTTGCATCCCCTGCAACAGGCCTTTCGTGACAGCTACGGGTTCCAGTGCGGCTTCTGCACACCCGGGTTCGTGATGGCAGCGCTTGCGCTACTCCGAGAGGGTCGGCCGCTCGACGAAAACGAGCTGCGTGAGGAGTTGGCCGGCAACATCTGCCGTTGCACCGGTTACCAGTCGATCATCGACGGTGTGCTGCTCGCGGCTTCCCGCATGGGAGACGAGGCGTGAAGTACGTGGGTGAACGGGTCAAGCGTGTCGAGGACCCTCGCATCCTGACCGGACGGGGTCAGTACATCGACGACGTCCGGCTGCCTCGCATGCTGCACGCCGCATTCCTGCGTAGCCCGCTGGCCCACGCCACCATTGAGGACCTCGACACATCCGCCGCCCTCGACGCGCCCGGCGTCGTTGCTGTGATCACCGGCGAGGACCTGCGAGACATGATCCAACCGATGCCGGTGGCAATCGGTGGCGCCGCTGCGCCCGTCTTCCACCCGTTGCCTGTCGATCGTGTGCGCTACGTGGGCGATGTGGTTGCTCTGGTGATCGCCGAATCGCGTCATCAAGCCGAGGATGCGACCGAGCTCATCGACGTGTCGTATGACCCGCTGCCCGCATTGGCCAGCGCGGAAGTCGCGCTCGATCCGGCGAGCCCCCCGCTGTTCGACGACATTCCGGGCAATGTGGTGACCGAGGACGGCGAGACGTTCGGCGACATCGACGCTGCCTTCGCCGAGGCCGACCGCGTCATCGAGTTGACCTTCCGGCAGGACCGGGTGGCGCCGATGCCGATGGAGACCCGGGGTGCCGTCGCCGATTTCAACCGAGGCACAGGTGACCTCGTCGTGTACTGCAACGTGCAGACGCCGAGTGCACTCCGTCTGGCGCTCTCGCTGTCGATGGGACTCTCGATGGAGCGGATCCGCGTGGTGCTCGCTCGAGACATCGGCGGCGCCTTTGGGCTCAAGAGCAGCTTCGGCCGCGAGACGTTCTGTGTAGCGGCGGCGGCGCGCAAGCTGGGCCGGCCAGTCAAGTGGACCGAGGATCGCTACGAGCACCTTCTTTCGTCTGGGCAGGCCCGTGAGGAGCAGCTCGACCTCGCCGTCGCCGTGAAGAACGACGGCACCATGCTCGGGTTGAAGGTCGACGTCACGATCGATCACGGCGCGTATCCCCCGCTGCCGTTCCCGGTCGGTGTGCTCATCGGCCTTATGCAGACGCTGCTCCCCGGCCCGTACCGATGGCAGGCCTACTCCTTCCATCGCAGGATCGTCGCCACCAACAAGGCCACGTACGTGTCGTACCGGGGGCCGTGGGAGGCAGAGACGTGGGTGCGCGAGCGGCTCTTCGACGAGGTCGCACGCGAGCTGCAGATGGACCCCGTCGAGGTCCGCCGGCGCAACGTCGTCGCCGGTGACGCCGACGACCGTCTGATCTCGGGGCTGTCGCTGGCCGGGGCTTCGGCGCGGGAGCAGCTCGCCCGAGCGGTCGAGCTGATCGGGTACGAGGACTTCCGCAAGGTGCAGGAATCGGCGCGGGCCGAGGGTCGCTACCTCGGCATCGGGTTGGCCACGTTCATCGAGCCCGCGCCCGGGCCTGTCGAGACCCGCGCCGCGACTGGAGCGTTCAAGGCGGAGGCGGCCAAAGTTCGTCTGGAAAGTGACGGTCGCCTCGTCGTCACCACGGCTCAGGCACCACAGGGGCAGAGCCACGAGACGACGCTGGCGCAGGTCGCCGCGGACGAGATGGGGATCCCGTTCGAGCATGTGCGCGTCGAGTACGGCGACTCACTCACCGCGCCCTTCAAGTTCACCGGCACGGGCGGGAGCATGTCATCCACGTGGGCCAGTGGGGCTGTGATCGTGTCGACCCGCAAACTCAAGGAGAAGGTGCTTGACATCGCGGCTGCGCAACTCGAGACGAGCGCCGGCGAACTCGAGCTCGTCGACGGCATGATCACGCCGCGGGCCGCTCCAGAGAAGGCCATGCCCCTCGAGGCGATCGCGATGCAGGCGCTGATGATGCCCGACACCCTGCCGCCTGGAGTGGACGCTCGGCTCGAGGCGCAGGAGCGATTCACCGGCGAAGGGATCACCGGCAGTGGGTGGACGGGCGGCACTCACGCATGCACTGTCGAAGTCGACATCGAGACCGGCGGCGTGAAGATACTGCGTTATGT
>JAFAUA010000358.1 GCA_019243595.1 Acidimicrobiia bacterium | reverse complement strand
GCTCCAACCTGCGCCCGCTGGTTCAGGACCCCGAGCACATCCACCGCCTGGGCGGCGTGACCAGGGACGGCACCCTGCTCGCCTACGCGTCCAATGCCCGTAACGGCACCGACTTCGACGTCTACGTGATCGGGCTCGACGGCAGTGAGCCGCGCCGCGTGTTCGACAGGGGAGGCTGGTGCAAGGCCGTTGGGTTCTCGCCCGATGGCAGGTGGCTCGCCGTCTGACCGAGCGCAGTGGCGATAACGACCTGTACCTCCTCGACGTTGGCACGGGCGATGTCGTCCACGTCTCCCCCCACGACGACGAGGCGTCCTACGGCTCGCCGTCCTGGCTCCCCGACTCCTCGGCCTTCTTCTTCAGCACCGACCAGGGGCGAGACATGGCGGCGGTTGCTCGTTACGACGTTGCCGAAGGGTCCTGGCAGTACGTCCTCGAGCGCCCGTGGGACACGTCGTGTCGCATCGACTGGACCGGCAACCACCTGCTGGTCGAGACCAACGAGGACGGCACCACCGCGGCCGAACTCGTCGACCCCGAGTGGTTGGAAAGGACCGGCGCCGTCAGCCTGCCCGCTCGGGGCGTCGCCAGCTTCGGGTTTCTCGCGACGGCAGGATGCTCGCCTATTCGTCCAGCTCACCGGTCGAGCCGGGTGACGCCTGGCTCTACGACGTGGAAGCGGGAGGCTCCACCCGCCTCACCTCGTCGCCGCGCGCGGTGCCGGCCGAGGAGATGGTGGAACCGGAGCTGCAGGTTCTCCAGCTTCGACGGCGAGCAGGTCGCCGTGTTTCTGTACCGCCCACGCGCCTCCAATCCGCCTGTCGTCGTCTACCTCCACGGCGGCCCCGAGTCGCAGTACGCGCCGTCGTTCAACCCGCTGATCCAGTACCTCGTGGCCCGGGGGTACGCGGTGGCCGCCCCCAACGTGCGCGGGTCCACCGGCTACGGCAAGCGCTTTTCGCACCTCGACGACCGCACGAAGCGCCTCGACGCGGTCAGCGACCTTGCCGCCCTGCACGATTGGCTCGGCGCCACCGCAGGTGTCAACGCCCGGCGCGCCGCCCTGTTCGGCGGTTCCTACGGCGGCTACATGGTGCTGGCCGGCCTGGCGTTTCAGCCTGAGCGGTGGGCCGCCGGCGTCAGCGTCGTCGGGATCTCCAGCCTGAAGACCTTCCTCGAGAACACTTCGCCGTGGCGCCGCAAGTTCCGCGAGCGCGAGTACGGCCGCCTCGACACTGATGGCGACTTCCTCCTCATAGCCTCACCGCTGACCCATGCCGACGACATCCGGGCGCCGCTGTTTTTGATCCATGGGGAGAACGACCCCCGCGTCCCCGTGGGTGAGGCCCGGCAGATCCACAACCTTCTCGAGGCCAAAGGCATACGCACCGAGCTCGTCGTCTACCCCGACGAGGGCCACGGTCTGGGCAAGCTGAAGAACCGGCTCGACGCTTACCCGCGCGCCGCGGCGTTCCTGGACGACGTGCTGCGCCCCTGAGAAAGGCGAACGTGGACCGAGCCGACGTCGACGTCCACGTCGACAGGCACGGCGCCGTCCCCGATCACCAGCTCGCCGTCGACCCCATCGGGCAGCGACACCGTGCCGACGCCGACGCTGGCCCGCACCGTGCATCCCACCTCAGCGGGCGTGATCGCGGCCGCGCCGGTGCGGACCCGGATGTCGGTTGCTCCCCGGCAGCCATCCACGTCGACGGTGCCCGCGCCGAGCGTGACCCGCACTGACCCGGCGAGGTCACTGACGCTGACGTTGGCGGCGTCGAGGTCGGCGACGACGTCGGTGTCCTCGGGAACGGCAACAACGACCTGACGGTCCGGCTCGCCGACCGACACGGTCACCGTCAGGTTGCCGACCGTCGCCCCGACCGACGCGGCGCTGGACCCGGCGCCCCCGGCCGTTCCCTTCACCACGAGGGTGTCGCCCTCCCGCCGGAGCACGTGGGGTCCGGTGATGTGGGCCTCGGTGAGGTCGGGTCGGCCCACGACCGCCACGCCGTCGAAGGATCCCTTCAACACGACGCCGCTCATCGTCGGCGGCTCATTGCGACGGCGAGGAGTACGACGAATAGGTGGTCTGCGTCGTGTACCGGCTCACCGTCGTTGGCGTGCGGTAGGTGGAGCTCACAGTGCTCGTCGTGTAGGAGCGGTAGCGCGCCGTCGTCGATGTGGTCTGGACTGCAGGTGGAAGCTGCGTCGTCTTCGGCGTCGGGGCGTTGTCGGTGAGATGACTGGACAGGTCCGGAGGCGGCGTCAACGGCTTGAGGTTGCTCACGTTCTTCGGGTTGAGCGCCAGCACACCCTGCTGGATCGTGCCTCGTTCGTTGCGCCTGATCGGCGAGTAGTTGCCCTTCGGGACCCACACGTACAGCAGCAGGCCGCACACGCCGGCGAACAGCAGCAGGGCGAGCGTCCGGCGCACCGGCTTGCCTTCGGTGTGCGTCCACACCCAGACGGCGCTGCGCTGGACCACCCTGAACAGCATGAGGAGGATGCCCAGAATCGGGAGGGCCAGAGCGACGATCTCAACGGCCGCCGTCGTCGCCGCCAGCGGGCCGGCGTGGGTGACCGTGTGGAGCTGCTTGCCCAAGGAGTCCCACGCCGTGCCGAGGATGCGGGGGAGCTGCACGAGCACGATCCCGAGCTGGAGGGTCAGGGCCGGTATGACGACGAGGACCCAGGCCGTCACTGCCACCCGCACCCACGGCTTGAGCACCCGCACCCGGTCGTCGGCCTTCTTCCAGGGCAGTGCGCTGACGAGGATCGGCTTGATGCGAGCGAAGAGGTCAGGAACGCCCGTGAGGTCGGCGACGATGTAGTAGCCGTCGAGGCGGATCACCGGCAGGAGCTGATGGACGATCTCGACGTGCTCGACGAGCACGAGCAGCAGCAGCGGCTCCCACCGGGTCGCCAGGTACACCCCCATCGTGATGCCGATGACGATCACGTTGAAGTAGACGCCGCCGAGGTCGGTGCGAAGCCGGCCGCGGCGCGACAGGCGGTAGGCGTCGGTCACGTCGGTGAAGAACGCGGGCCACGCCAGGTAGAGGCCACATCCCATGCGGCCCGGCTCGGCGCCCCCATAGCGGCATCCGCTGGCGTGGCCGATCTCGTGGAAGGCGGCCGACACGATCAGCGCCGCGAACATGAGCAGGAACACGGCCGGCTCATAGAGCGCCTGGCGGGTCGCCTGGGCGACTCCGTGGTGGAAGAACAGCCAGTAGTCGCTCGCCACCAGGACGCCGAGGGCGCCGAGGATGACGGGCGGGAAGAACAGTGGCCGGAAGACGCCGCCGAGGGCGTGGGACGCCCGCTCGGGGATGACACCGAGGCGGAACTTCAAGCCCAGCAGTGGATCGGGCTTGTCGACATCAG
>JAFAUA010000326.1 GCA_019243595.1 Acidimicrobiia bacterium | reverse complement strand
ACCGATCGGCGGCTGCTCGTCGGGGAGGTCCCACACCTTGGCCGAGTCGAGCTCGTAGTACTCGCCGTCGTAGGTCACCGAGCGACCGGTCCACAGCTCGCGTATGACTTCGATCGCCTCGCGCAGCATGCGGTGACGCACGTCGATGCCCGGCCAGCCACCGCCGACAACATGCTCGTTCAGGTTCTCACCGGCGCCGAGGCCGAGCGTGAAGCGTCCCCCTGAGAGGAGCTGCACGGTGGCCGCGGCTTGGGCGATGACCGCGGGGTGGTAGAGGATGATCGGACAGGTCACATACGTCATCAGGGGGATGCGCTCGGTGGCGTGGGCGACGGCGCCGAGGACGCTCCACACGAACGGGGAGTGGCCTTGGGTGGCGAGCCACGGGAAGTAGTGGTCGGAGGCGACAGCGAAGTCGAAGCCTGCGGCTTCGGCGCGCACTGCGTCGTCGACGAGCTGCGTCGGGCCGGACTGCTCGCCCATCAGCGTGTAGCCGATCTCAGTCATGCCGCCAAGCCTCCCCACCTGAGGCACGCCCGACTCGCCCCGATCCTGCCAGAAACTGGAAGTCGAAAATCCGCGCGCACGTTCTGCGGTTGTCGGCAGGAATCGACCACTTTGCGTCGTATCTAGGAAGTCGATGAGCAGTTGGCATCGCGCCGCAAGCACAACCAGCGGCTGGGGTTGGAGGGCAGGATGAAGAAGTCGTTCGCCGTTCTGGCCGCGTGGGCGACCGCCGTCGTCGCCATCGTCGCCGTGGTGATCCCGAGCGCGAAGGCCGCGCCCGTCTTCACGGGGACCAATCAGTTCTCGGGCTACAGCACGGGCACCGTCGTGCACGCCGACCTGCTGCAGTTCGGCTCGCTCGGCGCGCCGGTCGACCGCCTCGTGAACACCGATGTCGCCTTCTCCGGCGCGGCGGCCAACACCAACGGGCTGGGGAATCCCGTCAACAACGAGTTCCAGAACGCGGTGTCGCCCGCGCAGTCGACCAAGGACTCCTACGGCCGCGGCTCCGGCCTTGAGCTCGGTCTCGCGACGTCACTGCCGAACAACCCCAACCTCAACCAGCTGGTCCTCGCCGGGCTGGCCCAGGCGTCAGCGCCACCGTCGACGCCCTTGGTCACAAAGGAAGTCGGGCCGATCCCCGCCAACCCGCTGCTGTACGCGTCGCTGCTGCGCGGCCAGGCCGAGGCCAACTTCGACCCGAGCGCGTGCGTGACCGACCCGACCAACGTCTCGTTCGGTCTCGGCGACGCGGCCGACGTGCAGCTGCTGAACACCGGCGCCGCCAACCCCGACGGCACGATGCAGAAGCCGGTGGTTTCGACCGACATCGGTACGCCGACCGATCGCGCCGTCAGCCAGGCGCAGTCGTTCATGCATCTCGTCCCCAATGGCGACGGCACGTTCGGCCTGGTCTCCGAGACGCATGAGACTGTGGCTCCGATCACGCTGTTCAAGGGCACCGCGAACGAGATCCGCATCGAGCTGCTCGGCGAGTGGGTGCTCAAGGCCACTGCCACGGGCAAGATCGGCGGCGCCAGCGTGACGTACGCGCCGGCCGGCAACCCGACGCCGACGACCCCGCTCGTCCGGATCACGACCGCGGCATCACCAAACGCAAACGTGCTGACTGCCCAGCAGCTCTTCGGCGCCGGCGGCCTGCACATCCCGGCCTCGCCCCTCGCCGACATCTGGATCGGCGAGCCGGCCCGGGCCATCGGCGACAACAGCGCCAACCCGGCGGGACCGACCACGGCGCTTGACGGCACCGCGGCCTCGGGCGCCGTCGACGTCGTGCGCGTGAAGCTGCTGATCCCTGACCCGGCCAGCCACCTGGCCGACGTCCGCATCGGCCACATGGAAGCGGACGCCAGCGTGCCTTCCGGCGGTGTGGCCTGCCCGGCGGCCGCCACGACCACGTCCTCGTCGGCGCCGTCGTCGACCACGTCCACGACGTCGGGGCCGACGTCAACCACCACCACGCCGCCCAACAACTGCAACTACAACGGCTACAGCACGGGATCCGACGTGCACGCCGACCTGCTGCAGCTACCGGGACCGAACCCGACCAGCCGATTGGTCAACGCCGATGTGGCTTTCTCAGGCGCGGCGACCAACACCAATGGCCTCGGCACACCGATCAACAACGAGTTCCAGAACGCGGTCTCGCCGTCGTTGCCCACCAAGAATGCCTACGGCCGCGGCTCGGGCCTCGAGCTTGGCCTTGGGACGTCGCTGCCGAACAACCCGAACCTGAACCAGGCGATCATCGCCGGCTTGGCCGAGGCTTCGGCGCCGCC
>JAFAUA010000323.1 GCA_019243595.1 Acidimicrobiia bacterium | reverse complement strand
GACCAGGGCACGCTGACGCTCAATGGTGCCAGGGTCTCGGGCAACACAACCCGTGGTGAAGGTGGCGGCATCTTCATCGATACCGGTCAAACGGCCACGGTGCGGGGCTCCACGGTCTCGGGCAACGGGTCTGATGCTGGCGGAGGCATTGCTGGGCTCCTGGGCAGCACGCTGACCCTCACGGATTCCACGGTGTCCAACAACACGGCCAATGGCGGCGGCGGCATCGCGGCTGTCGGCTCGGCAACCATCACCAACTCCACGGTGTCCAACAACACGGCGTACGCTGCAGGCGGCGGTGCCTACGTCGACGGCACAACCTGGAGCGTCACCAGCTCCAAGGTCTTCGGCAACACCGCGGGTGACCGCGGCGGCGGCATCTACGACAATGCCACGCCACTGTCGCTTACCAACTCCAGGGTGTCCAGCAACACAGCGTCTGGGGACGGCGGCGGTGTGTTCAACAACTCAGCGACCGTGACACTCACTAGCTCCAGCGTCTCGGGCAACGCCTCCGCCGATGGCGGAGGCATCTTCAACTCTGGCTCCGTGGCGCTGAAGACTTCGGCGGTCTCGGCCAACACGCCCAACAACTGCGCGCCACCAGGCAGCGTTCCTGGCTGCACCGGCTGACTGCGAATCGGTTTCTCCGCTGCGCGTAACGCCCCTTGGGCGGCGATGGCTAGCTCGAACTGAGGGCCGGGGCCACCTCGTTCATGAACTTGGTGGCCTCGTCGATCACCTGGTCGGCGGGGGCGAACGTCATCAGGTCGATGACGTCGATGCCGAGGTCGGCCTGGGCTCGGAGCGATTCGGCGGACGCGCCGAGGAAGGCCTGACCGACGAGCAGGAGGTCCTCGAACGAGCGGCTCTCTTCCTCGCAGAAGCGCTTGAGCGTGTCCATCCGCTCGCGCACGGCACCTTCGGGGTCGGCCGCCAGCTTGTCGCCCGCGGCGGACACCGCCCACCCGTCGCCCCAGCGGGCGGCGCGGCGGAGGGCGGCGTCGCCGTGACCGCCGACGATCACCGGGATGGTGTTGCCGGGCTGGGGCGGCTGGGGGCCGAATCCGGCCTCGACGTGGGAGTAGAAGCGGCCCTCGTGGGCGACGGTGCCCTTCTGCCATGCCTCACGCATGAGGGCGATGTGCTCGTCGAGGCGGGCGAAGCGCTGCTCCATCGGGACGTCGACGGCGTCGAACTCCTCGGACATCCACCCGGCGCCGACGCCCAGGATCATGCGACCGCCGGCGATGGCGTCGGTGGTCGCCAGTTCCTTGGCGAGCACGACCGGATGGCGGTAAGCGGCGATGAGCACGCGGGTGCCGAACTTGATGCGCTCGGTCGCGCCCGCCAGCGAGGCCATGACCGAGACCGGGTCGTAGAAGGGGAACTCCGGCAGCATCGGATACGAGCCATCGGGCGTGTACGGGTACTTCGACTCCAGGTTGGTCGGCGTGAACAAGTGGTCGAACAGCCAGACCGAATGGAAGCCGAGCTCCTCGGCCGTCTTCGCGGTGCGGATGATGTCGGCGCCGTTGGCGAAGGGGCCGGCGTTGGGAAGATGCAGTCCGAACTCCATATGCCGGGCACACTACGCATGGCATGTCCACCTCGCACGAGCCCGCCACCATCGACCTCGAGCGCGACCGGGCCCTGACGATCGTGTGGGACGACGACGTCGTCTCCCGCTTCGGTCTCGAAGAGCTGCGGGTGAACTGCCCGTGCGCAGAATGCCGCGGGCTCCGCGAACAGGGCGCCGAGGTGTGGCCCAAGCCGACGAGCCCGCAGCCGCTGCGCGCCGAGGGCGCCGAGCTGGTCGGGGCGTGGGGCATCAGCCTGACCTGGAACGACGGCCACAGCACGGGCATCTATGCCTGGGACGTGCTGCGAGCGTGGACTGAAGGTGATGGGTAGCCTGCAACCCATGGCCGACAACGGCTTCACCCCGATCGAGCGCCGCATGCTCCGCCTGTCCGACGAAGGCGTTGGGCACGAGGAGATCGCCCGACGCTTCCGTAAGACCCCCGGTTTCGTCCGGCGGGTCCTTGCCCTCGCACGCGTGCCGCGGGACACCGACGAGCGCCGCCCGCAGCCCCTCCGCCCCGTCGAGCGGCGGGTGCTCAAGTGGCGTGACAACGGCGCCTCGGCGTCCGACATCGCCTCGCGTTTCCGCCGGCAGCCACGCTCGATCGAGCAGATCGAGCGGCTGGCCCGCTACAAGCAGACCGCCGACTAGCGCCCTACAGCCGGCCCAGCCTGCGGGTGTAGGTGTCGACCCCGGCGGTGGCCGCCGCGGCCAGCACTACGAGGATGACGGCGATGTAGCGGGGGACGTCGCTGTGCGACGACGACTTCTTGGTGGCGACGGTGGTCGTCGTGGTCGGCGGCTCGGTGATCGGCGGGACCACGGTGGTCAGCGTCGTCGACGACGAGCTCGTGCTGGTCGACGAGCTCGAGCTGCTCGAGCCGGGGACGGTGGTCGTGGTCGTCGCCGGGGGCGCGGCGGTGACGGTGAACGGTGTCGTGGCGTCGTCGGTCGTGCTGAAGGCGTGGATGGTCGCCGCGCCGGCCGTCGCCGACGGTGGGATCGACACGGTGCCCGAGAACTCCGTCGACCCGCGCGAGTCGGCGGTGCCGATGCGCGTCGTCTTCCCGGCCTGGACGAAGTCGATGATGATGCAGTTCTGACTGTCGCTCGCGCACGGGTGGTAGTTCGTCATCGTGATCGTGACCTTGCTGGCGGGCGGGCCAGAGGTCGGGTTCACGCTCACCTCGGCGGCGTTCTGGGCGTGAGCCGTCGGGACGGAGAGGATGGCGGCGGACGCGGCCGCTGCGAGCAGCGCGCCTCCACGTAGGGCGAACCGTCTGCGAATCACGCGGCGGAGGCTACGTGGAAGCAGGGGCCCGCGCTAGGGATGTTGCTCGACGGCGGCCTGCCCGCTCGGGCAGAAGGCCAGGAAGTCGCAGCGAGTGCACCACGCACCCGCCGTCGCCGGATAGCGGTTGAGGGTCAGGCCGTCGAGGGCGCGGCTCAGCCGTCCCCGCACCTCGGCGAGCACGCCCGCATCCCAGTCGACGGCCTCGATCTCCGCCGGCCCGTCGGTGCGCAGGTAGCAGTAGCTGGTGCGAAGGGCGTCGGGCTCGACGCCCCAGGTGTCGACGGCGGCCATGCCGTACAGGTCGAGTTGGGTGCGCGCCGAGGCGTCGCCCGGTGCCGGCCGGCTCCCGGTCTTGAAGTCGACGAGCTCGGTACGGCCGTCGCGCTCGTAGACGGCGTCGATGCGCCCGCGCACCATTCGCCCGCCGACGACAACCACGAATGGCGCTTCGACGCGGGCCGGGTCGAGGTCGGCGTACGGGCTGTCGAGGAACGAGCGCTGGAGGGCGGCGCGGACGTCGAAGCCAGTCGGAAGAGCATCGGGGTCGAGATCGTCGTCGACTTCGGGCTCCAAGAGCGCAAGCTGGCGCCCGGCCCGCTGTTCGATCCAGCGGTGGACCTCGGTGCCAAGGCGGGCGGCCGCCGACGACTGCCTCGGCAGGGGCCGCACGACCGACCAGTAGAACTGCTTCGGGCAACGGGCATACGACACGAGGCTTGTCACCGAGAGGGCAGTGGGTGCCGCGCGCGGCGGCGCCGTCGGCGGGAGCTCGTCGTCGCTGAGCAGACGCTGGTGGTCGTCGGCCACGGCCTTCGGAGCGTATCGATGCAATGACGCGTCCCGGTTCCGTTCCTTGGCCGCCACGTCGGGGTCGACCGCGGGAGGATCGTGGTGGAAGCGCTCGGTGACCAGCTCGGGCTGGCGGAGCAGGAACTCGTAGAACACCGAGGGCCCCTGCGGCTCGGCGGGGCCGGGGTACCACTGGGCCGCCGAGCACACGAGCCGTTCCCGGGCCCGGGTGCAGGCGACGTAGAACAGCCGCCACTCCTCGGCCAGCTTGCGCTCGCGGAACAGCTCGTTGATGACGGCGTCGCTCTTGACCCCGCGCCAGTCGGGGATGCCGAGGTCATCCTCTTGTAACCACCACGGGAGCGCAGCCCCGCTGGTGAGGGGGTTCTCGCCGCCCCGCTGCTGGTCGGGGAAGATCCGCGACAACTTCTTGCCGGCCAGCCCGGGCACGTACACGCGCGGGTACTCGAGCCCCTTGGCCTGGTGGATCGTCATCACCTTCACGGCGTCGACGTCGGTCGGGTGGGCCTCGGCCACGTCCTCCTCGGACTCGTCGATCAGCCGGAGGTACTCGAGGAACGCGGGGAGTCCCGGGTCGCCGTCGACCGGCGCGAACCGTTCGGCCAGGTCGAGGAAGCGCAGCAGGTTCTGGCGGCCTCTGTCGCCTGCCGCCTGCCAGAGCCCGGTGCGCTGGACGATGGTCTCGGCCAGGTCGAGCACCGGTAGGCGCGCCGCCAGGGTCGTCAGGCGCCGGCGCTCGTCGGCGAAGTCCATGATCCGCCGCCGGCCTTCGTAGGAAAGGTCGGCGATGGCGTCGAGGTCGGCCAGGGCCTCGGCGAGCACGGCCTCCCGGCCACCGCTCTCGCGCACGTGGCGGGCGACGGCCGCCAGGTCATGACGACCGACGCGGAACCGGGGTCCCTCGAGCAGCCGCAGGAGCGCGACCGATGACGAAGCGTCGGCGACCACCTCGAGCCACGCCACCAGGTCGACGATCTCGGGTCGCACCATGAGGCCGCTGGCGCCAACGACCTCGACGGGAATCTCTCGTTCCTCGAGGGCGGCGACGATGGCGGGGATCAGCCGGCGCTTGCGGCACAGGACGGCGCTGTCGCTCCACGGTCGCCCGCTTCCCGCGATGTCGGCGGCGATGGTGTCGGCCTCCTCGGCGTCGTCGGCTGCGAGGAAGCACTCGATGACCGTGTCGGTGACGTCGGCACCAGGCGCCGGGTGCAGCTCCTTGGTCAGGGCGTCGTCGACCTCGGCCTGGATGAGGTTGGCGAGACGGGCCAGTCGCTCGCCGAAGCGGAACGTCGACTGCAGCGGGAGAACCTCGGCCGGTGGGAAGTGGTCACCGAAGCGTTGGACGTTGACCAGGTGGGCGCCGCGGAAGGCGTAGATCGACTGCATGTCGTCGCCGACGGCGGTGACTGCAGAGCCGGCGCCATAAATGAGCTGCAGCAGCCGCCGCTGGGCGAAGTTGGTGTCCTGGTACTCGTCGAGGAGCACCACCGGGTGCTGGTCGCGAGCGGCCCGCGCGATCTCGGGCCGGTCTTGCATGAGGCGGACCGCCAAGCGGATCTGGTCGCCGTAGTCAATGAGGTGCAGCTCGCGCTTGCGCTGCTCGTAAGCCTCGACGACCTCGGCCAGCTCCCGCCGCTCGCCCGCCTTGGCCGCCATCTTCCAGCGACCTTCTTTTTCGATGATCTCGCAGTCGGCCTTGACGTCGTCGGCGGTCTTCAGGTGGTCGGCGCAGCGCGAAGCGAGGGCCAGCGCGTCGTCGAGCAGGATGCGCGGCGACAGCGTCTTGCGCCGGTCGAAGCGCAGCTCGTCGAACACGCTGTAGAGCAGCTGCCAGGCCTGGGCCCGGTTGAGCAGGGTGGTCCCCGGCGCCAGGTCGAGCTCGAGGGCGTGGTCGGCGATCACCATCTGGCCGAACGAGTGGTACGTGGCGACGGTGACGTCGGCGTCGGCGCCCAGCCGTTGGCGAACCTTCTCCTTGAGGTTGAAGGCGGCCTTGTTGGTGAACGTGAGCGCCAGGATCTCGTCGGCGCGCGCCAAGCGCTGCTCGACGAGCCACAGGATGCGCTCGGCCATCACCGACGTCTTGCCCGCACCGGCACCGGCGATGAGGAAGAGAGGAGACAGCGGGTGAGTGATGGCGGCCTGCTGTTCAGGCGTCGGCGAGAAGGCCCGGTCAGACATCGGAGGAGGTCTCCCGGCCCGCGGCCTGGATGGGGCACCGACGGTGGAAGGCGCAGACCCGGCAGTTGGCCTGGACCGACGGCTCGAAGTCCTCGGCCAGGATCCGGTCGGCGACGGCCAGCACACGCGCCTCGGTGAGGGCCTCATGGTCGGCGGCGACGGGTTGGCTGCGCACCTTCATGCTGCGAAGGAACATGAGATCGAGGTCGGTGGCGGGTCCCAATTCCGCCAGCTCGGTATCCCGCGCCGCCGCCAGGTGGTACACGGCGAGCTGCAGGTTGTCGGCCATCTCAGCCTCGGCCGGCTCCTTGCTGCCAGTCTTGTAGTCGACGATGCGCAGGCCGCCGTCGACCCGATCCACGCGGTCGATGCTGCCCGTGATCGTGTGCGGCCCGACCTCGAATTCGAAGCGGCGCTCGACAGCGACGACATTGGGGCGTGCGACGCCGCCCTCTTCGTCCCACCACCGCTGGAGCATGTCGAAGTAGTCGCGGCGGGCCTCCTCCACCTGCGGGCGGTAGGGAGCCAGGTCGTCGCGCCACATGCGCTCGCCGAGCTCGTTCAGGCCATCGAGGCTGTAGTCGATGTCGTCGTTGTCAGGGTCGAGGAACGCCCGCAGCACTTCGTGCACGAGGGTGCCCAGCTCGGCGTACACGTTCGAGTCAGAGCGCACCCGAAGGACGTACTCGTAGAGGTACCGCAGCGGGCAGTCCTCGTAGGTCTCGAGCTGGCTGGCCGAGAGCTGCAGTGTGTCGTTGACGAAGAGGTCGGCGGAGCCGTCGGCGTCTGGCCGGACGATCGGCGCTCGACCGGGCGCTAGCGGGATCGAGCTTGCCTTCACCGGCCAGTCGCCGACGAAGCGGCTCTCGAGGACGCCGGGCTCGGGCGCCGCAGTGGCGACGAGCGCGACCGTCGCGCGGGTGGACGCGATCTCGCAGAAGAGCCGTCGCTCCTCGGCAAGGGAGGCCCGACGGCGCTCGGCCGGCGTCGGCGGCGCGTCGCCGCGCAGAATTGCGGGCTCGAACACAGGCGCGTGTCCGTCGATCGCCGGGAACTCGCCCTCGACCGCGCCCGCGATGACGACGGTGTGCCACTCGCGCCCGGCCGCCGCGCTCGCCGAGGCCACCGTCACCGAATCGGTCAGTGGACGCGCCGGCCGCCAACGGTCCGCACGGCCCTCGAGCGACAGCCACTCCGGCACCCGCAGCCCCGGATGGCGGTCGACCTGGCGGGTGAAGCCGTCGTGAAAGGCGACGAAGGCGTCGATGGCCCGGTCATCGGCCGGGTCGTTGCTGCCGACGAGGATCGGCCCGAGGGCGCGTTCCCACACGAGAAAGACGAGCGCCGCCGGGTCGTCGGCCTCGAGGCGGTCGCGGACCTCGTCGCGGAGGGTGACGAGCGACTCGAGACGTGGGTCGTCGGTGACGACGAGCTCGCCGGCCGCCATTTTGCGCCGCAGCGTGCGGACCTCGACGGGGTCGAGGCGCGAGAGCGGCGACGCCAACAGCCGGCCCAGGGCGTCGTCGTCGCCGGCGGCCCACCGCAGCACGTCGACGGCTGCGGTCACCACAGGCTCGTCGTCGAGGGGCGCGTCGGCGGCGGCGACCGGGATGCCGTGGCGTGCCAGTGCTCGGGTGATGGCGCGCGCCCGCTGCCGCGGGCGGCGCACGAGCACTGCCATGTCGGACCATCGGGCGCCCGCCTCTCGCGCCGCCAGGAGCTCGCCGGCGATGGCCTCGGGTTCGACCGACGGATGGCCGCACCGGATGAGCTGCCGTTGGACCGGGCCGCGGAAGGGGGCTGTGAGCTGGACTTCGGCTCCGGCACGTCCTTCGAAAAGCTCCGTGGTCGCGCCCCGCCGGGCTCCGATGGCGCCGTTGGGGTTGGCGGCGATGCACACCGAGCTGGCCGAGGTGCTCAGGGCCTCGAACAGTCGGCCGTCGGCGTTCGTCGCCGCCTCGAAGTCGTCGACGAGCACGTGCTCGTACGGCGGTGGGTTGGTGTCGAGGACGCGCGCGGCGAGAGTGAGCAGGCCCGGACCGTCGACCGCGTCGCGCTCGTCGAGGGCGGCGGCGTAGCGGTCGTTGAACGCCGACAACTCGCGCCAGGCGTCGTCGGGCCGAGGCGGGGCCGACGTCGCGCCGCGCCACCAGGCCAGTCCGTCGATTACCTCGTCGACGAAGGCCGGCCGGCGGAGGAGGTGCGCGAGTGTCGGCCAATCGCTGGGGTCGTCGTCGGCCAGCAGGTCGCGGACGAGCGCCCGCTGCTCGGCGAGCGAGATGCGACGGGGTGCGGTGTCGGCCCGTGCCAACGCGTCGAACGCGACGCCGGTGAAGGTCGTGATCGGCAGGGCGTCGAAGCCACCGGCCAGCTCGGGGAGCACCGCGTCCCGTACCGCGGCGACCGCGGCGCGGCTGCGGCAGACGAACAGCAGCCGGGAGGGGGGCACCTGGGCCGCCAGCCGGAGGTACCGGGCGACCAGAGCCGTCGTCTTGCCCGTGCCCGCCCGCCCGCGGACCCGCAGCGGCCCGACTCCATGGTCGACGACCTGCCGCTGTTCGGCGCTCAGCTCCACCTCATCGGAGCTTACGAACGGGGTGTGACAGTCAGGTCGACACCCACCCGCCGCGTTCGACCAGCACGTCCTTCAGCACGGTCGGGCGGTCGGTCATGATGCCGTCCACGCCCAGGTCGAGGAGCCGCTCCATCTGGGCCCGCTCGTCGATGGTCCACACGTGGACCGGCAGGTTGCGGCGGTGGGCGGTATCGACGAAGCGCTGGTCGACGAGGATGCGCTTGCCGACGTGGGTCGGCACCTGCACGCAGCCGCCCGCGAATCGTCCGGTTCGGGCGCCGTAGCTGGCCAGCCGCAGACGGGTGATGCTGGCCGGTCCGAGCGCGGTGCACACGCGCCCGCCGGTCATACGCCGCACCCGGGTGAGCCGGCGGTCGGAGAAGGGGGCGATGCATACGCGATCGAAGGCGTCGCACCGACCGAGAACGTCGACCAGCGGGCCCACGGCGGCGTCGTGCTTGGGGTCGATGTTCACGCGTACGTCGGGCCAGGCGCCGAGCAAGTCCTCGAGCAGGGGAATGGGCTCGCCGTCGACTCGCGCCTCTTTGATCTCCGACCACGGCAGGTCGGCGACGACGCCGGCGCGGTCGGTGACGCGGTCGAGCACGTGGTCGTGAAAGGCCAGGACGACACCGTCGGCGGTGACGTGCGCGTCGGTCTCCAGGTACCGGTAGCCGAGCTCAACGGCCCGCTCGAAGGCGGCCATGGTGTTCTCGGGTTTGTCACTGGCCCCGCCCCGGTGGGCGAACGGGATCGCGTGCGGCCAGTCGAGAAAGGAGAAGCGCGGCCCGGTCGGGGTCAAGCGGCCGTCGGCACCTGGGCGAGGGCGCTGCCCATGAGGTCCACGAAGTTGTCGTGGTAGAAGGCCTGCTTCGCCGAGTCGCTGATGTTGGCCAGACTGCGCTCGAAGCGGCCGAGGGGGTTGCGGCCACCTTCGACGTGGGGGTAGTCGGACGAGAACAGGCAGATCTCCTCGCCGGTGTTCTCGACGATCCAGCCCGCGTCCTCGTGCGGGTACGGCGTCACCCGGATCTGGCGGTGCACGTACTCGCTCGGCTTCAGCTGGAGCTTCTGCAGCCGCTCCTCGTTCTTGCGGAACGCGTCAGCCGCCGAGTCCATGTTGCGCATCCAGCCGGGCACCCACGACGCGCCCAGCTCGATCGCGCCCCACTTCAGGTCGGGGAAGCGGTCGAGGACGCCGTCGATGATGAGGACGGCCAGCGTCTGCATCGGGGGGTACCCGATCGCCATGTAGTCGACCGAGCGGAAGTTGCCGTCGCCGCCGTGGAAGTCGGGGACAGGCGGCATGCCGTTCTCGAAGAACGCGGGATCGAGCAGCCGGCCACCGCCACCCACATGCAGCACGATCGGGATGCCGGCCTCCTCGGCCTGAGCCCAAACGGGGTCGAGGGCGACGTGACTGGGGGAGTGGCCCTTGGGACAGGCCGACGCGATCAGCAGCGCCTTGGCACCCATCTCCAGCGCCTCGCCGGCCATCTGGGCGGCGCGGTCGAAGTCGGCGAGTGGGACATAGAGCACCGGCAGCAGCCGCGGGTCCACCGAGCAGAACTCGATCAGCGCCCGGTTGTGGGCCCGGGCGATGCCGTAGGCGTAGTCCAGGTCGTCACGGTGCTCGGCGTCGTGCAACTCCTGCATGTGCGAGCTGTTGAAGATCAGCTGGGTCTTGAACCCCAGCAGATCGAGCGCCTGGGAGCGGTCCTCCTTCAGGAACGATCCGGTCGCCCAGTAGTTCTTCCGCAGCCAGATCTCGTCGGCGTCCTTGGCCCGATAGTCGGGATCGGCGTGCTTGGCGAGGGCGTCGTCGAGGCCCTTGCGGTGCATCGACCAGCCCTTCTCGTAGTACGCCTCGAGGTTCGGCCTGATCGCCGGATCGGCGAAGGGGAGCAGCCAGTCGGGCGGCTCCACGATGTGGGCGTCGGCGTCGTGCATCTCCGAGGCGAGCATGCACGAAGCGTACGCGCCCTCTACGTGAGGTGCTCCTCGTACCAGGCGAGCAGGCGGCGCCAGGCGTCGGCTGCCGCGCCGGGGACGTAGGCGTCGGGGCTGACGTCCCGGTTGAAGCCGTGGCCGGCGTCGCCGTAACGAACGATCTCGGTGTCGACCGGCGCGTCCTCGAGTGCCTTGCGCAGCTCCTCGACGTCATCGACGGGGATCGACTGGTCCTCGTCGCCGAAGAAACCCAACCACGGCGTCTGCATCGTCTGCGTCTCGCCGATGAGCGTCGGGAACTGGGGAAAGCGGCCGGTGACGATGCCGCCGCCGTAGTAGCCGACGGCTGCGCCGATCGCCCGCCGAACGGCGACGAGGAAGCTCACTCGCCCGCCGAAGCAGAAGCCGACGATGCCGATGCTGGCGTCGGACCAGCCGGCGTCGTGGAGCACCGAGCGGGCGGCGTCGACATCCATGAGGATGCCGTCGTCGGACAGCCCCTGGTACTTCTCGATCACCTTCTCGAAGTTGCCGTAGGGCACGGTTCCGCCCCCGGCCCGGTGGAAGAAGTGCGGCGCCACCGCGTGGTAGCCGCGCTCGGCGAGCCGGTCGGCGACCGACTCGATGTGCTCGTTGACGCCGAACGCCTCCTGCACGACGATCACGCCGCCCTTGGCACGCGAGCTGCCCTGGTCGGGCGCCGACTCGTAGATGTCCATGGGGCCGTCGGCCGTGTTGACGGTGAGTGTGCGTCCGCTCATGTTCAGCTCTTCCCCTGCTCTTTCACTCCAAGGGCGGCGGCCGCCCGCTCCAGTCCGTCGGGCTGCCACGGGGCGCGCAGGGCGATGTTGACCTGGTCGGCGCCGCCTTCGATGTAGCGGCCGACTTTGTCGCGCGCTTCCTCGTCGCTGCCCGTCAGTGCCGCGCCCCGGAAGAACTCAGCCAGACCGTCGAACTGCTCGACGAGGTCCTCGTCCTTCCACGCCAGTGCCACGTTGACCGCGCAGCGGATCTCGGCCGGGTCGCGGCCGACGTCCTCACAGTGCTGCAGAAGCACCTGGCGCTTGCGGGCGAACTCATCGGGCGACACGAACGGCACGTTCCAGCCGTCTGCCCACTTGGCGACGGTGCGAAGCGTCTTGCGCTCGCCGCCTCCGCCGATCCAGATCGGCAGCGCCTCCTGGAACGGGCGCGGCTCACACTTGGCGTCACGGAGCTGGAAGTACTCGCCGTCGAACGTCGTCGACTCGTCGCGCAGCAGGCCGCGGCAGCACTGGGCGGCCTCGTCGAGCTGGGCCAGCCGCACACCCGCCGACGGAAAAGGGATGCCGTAGGCGTCGTACTCGGCCTGGTGCCAGCCGGCGCCCAGTCCGAGGGCGGCCCGGCCGCCCGAGAGGTGATCGATGGTGGCGATGGCGTTGGCCAGCACGGTCGGGTGGCGGTAGCCGACGGAGTACACGAGGCACCCGCAGGTGACGGTGGACGTCTCGCAGGCGAGCGCCGCGTGGGCCGCCACCGCCTCGAAGCACTCGGGCCGCCCCGACGCATCTGCCGCATAGAAGTGGTCCCAGACCGAGACCCACCCGAAGCCCAGGGCTTCGGCGTGGTGCCACACGTCGATCAAGTCGCGCATGGTGGTGTTCTGCAGGCCGGCGTGGACACCGAAAACCGTCACGGCTCCGGCACCCTAATGTCACGCCCGTGGGGGGCATCATCCTGGTGAATCCAGCCGCCGGGCCCGACGATCTGTCGGCAGACGAGCTCCGAAAGCGGTTCCCCGATCACGAGGTCGTCGAGTGCGACGGTGACATCACTGAAAAGGTGACCGATGCCTTGAAGCGAGGCGTCGACTTCGTCGCCGTGGCAGGAGGGGACGGCACGATCCGGAGCGTCGCCGAGCAGTTGTCCGGCACCGACGTGCCGTTGCTGCCGATCCCGGCCGGCACGAGGAACCACTTCGCGAAGGACGTCGGCGTTGCAGATATCGACGACGCCGTCGCTGCCGCGTCGGGACGCCGGGTACGCGTCGACGTGGGCGACGTGAACGGCCACCGCTTCGTCAACAACTCGAGCATCGGTGTGTACCCCCGCATCGTCATCCGGCGGGAGGCGCACGAGAGGCATCTTCCCAAGGGCGTGGCCAATGTCGTCGCTGTCTGGGAGCAGGTGCGCCGGCGAGGGCAGCGCTTCGATGTCGACGTCGACAACCGTCGCCACACGGCGTGGATGGTGTTCGTCGGCAACGGTAAATACGGCGACGGCTTGATCGACTTGGCCGACCGCGAATCCCTCGACGGCAACTGTCTCGACGTCCGGATCGCGCTCGCCGACAAGCCGATGGCGCGCGTGCGGCTGCTGTTCGCCCTCCTTTTCGGACGCCTCTCGCGCTCGCAGCTCCTCGAGCGGATGACCACCGCAGCTGTCGATATCGACCTCGAGGGTCGGACGATCGTCGAAGTGGCGCTCGACGGCGAGGTCGAGCGACTGGAGTCGCCTCTTCGCTACCGGTCGCTTGAGGGCGAGCTCTGGGTGCTCGTGCCACCGTCGGACGGCGACACGAACACCGCCGATCGGTAGTACTTCAGCTCTTCGACGCTCTCGCGGATGTCGTCGAGGGCGCGGTGGTCGCCCGCCTTCTCAGGGGCCTTCGCCAGCACATCGGGATACCAACGCCGGCACAGCTCCTTGATCGTCGACACGTCGACGGACCGGTAGTGGAGGTAGCCCTCGATGTCGGGCAGATGGGCGGCGAGGAATCGGCGATCCATGCCGATGGAGTTGCCGGCCAACGGCACCGTCGCCGGCTCCGGGACGTGCTGCTTGATGAAGTCGAGGGTGGCCTTGCCGGCGTCCTCGAGGGAGACCGTGGATTTCTCGATGGCCTCGAGGAGGCCGCTCTTGGTGTGCATCTTGCGGACGAAGTCGTCCATCCGGGCCAGCACGTCCGGCGGCTGGTGGACGACCAGGTCGGGACCCTCGGCCACGACATTGAGGTCGTCGTCGGTGACGAGGGTGGCGATCTCGACGATGGCGTCGTTGCCCGGGTCGAGGCCCGTCATCTCGAGGTCCATCCAAACCAACATCGGCGGGCGAGCCTAGGTTGCCCGTCCGTGGGCTTGCGCGTGGACGTTGTCCGTCTCGATCCCGAGCTTCCGTTGCCGTCCTACGCACGCCTCGGCGACGCGGGCGCCGACCTGGTGGCGCGTGCCGACCATGTCCTTCCGCCGCGTGGCGGCCGAGCCCTGATCCCGACGGGGATCGCGATCGCCTTGCCCGACGGCTACGCCGGGTTCGTGCTGCCCCGCAGCGGGCTGGCGCTGCGTCATGGCGTGACCTGTCTCAACACGCCCGGGCTCATCGACTGCGGCTACCGAGACGAGCTGAAGGTGCTGCTGGTCAACACCGACCCAGAATCGGAATACCGGGTCGAGCGCGGGGACCGCATCGCCCAGCTCGTCATCCAGCCCGTCGAGCAGGCCTCGTTCGACGTCGTCGAAGAACTGCCTCCGTCAGAGCGGGGCACCGGCGGCTTCGGACACAGCGGCCGCTAGGCGGCGGGCAACCAGATCCCGCTCTGGTCGTGGCCGCAGGTGGCGACGCGGGCCGTGCCCTGCGAGCGCTGGCGCGCGACGAGGGCGACCAGTGCAGCGTCGAGGAAGTCGTGGGACTTCTCGAGGCCGTCGACCTCCACGCCGGCTGACCGGAGCAGCTGCGCACGTGTGGTGCGGCCTTCAGGCGTCGTCTTCTTCGGAAGGCGGCCGCCGGCGAGCAGACGGAAGCCGCCGTAGGGATACGCCTCCACGGGGTCGTGACCCGCGGCGCGCAAAGCATCGAACAACGCGATTCCGGTTGCCATCCATGTGCCGGGCTCGGGCTCCGGTGGCGTCGACCAGGGCACCCAGATCCCGTACTCCCGCCCGAGGGCGATCTCGCTGCAGCGGCCGAGGCGGAACTTGTGTGACACGGTCTCGTCGTCGGCGTGCGGCGAGGTACTCCAGGCACCGGGGGAGTCGACGGCGACCCCCTTCACTCGGTCCACGAGCGCCAGCATCTTCTCCGGCTCGGCGGCCTCGACGACCTCGGCCCGGCGGATTTGGCAGCGCCGATCGATGACGATCAGGTGAAGCCTGCGGGCTCCCACGTCGACACCGGCCCACATCTGCGAAAGAGTACGGAGATGCAACGGCTCACCGGACTCGATGCCACCTTCCTCTACATGGAGACGCCCTCGATCCACATGCACGTGGCGTCGACGGCGGTGTTCGACCCGTCGACGGTCCCGGGCGGGTACTCGTACGAGAAAGTCGTCGAGCTGGTCGAGAGCCGGCTCCCCCTCCTGCCGCCGTTTCGTCGGCGGCTGAAGGAGATCCCCTTCCAGCTCCACCACCCGCTGTGGATCGAGGATCCCGACTTCGACATCGAGAACCACGTCCACCGGGCCGCCCTGCCCTCTCCGGGCGGCGCCCAAGAGCTCGCCGACTTCGCGGCCGATGTGTTCAGCCGGCCTCTCGACCGAACGAAGCCGCTGTGGGAGATGTACGTCGTCGAGGGTCTCGAGCACGGCCACATCGCCTCGATCACCAAGACCCATCACGCGGCCATCGACGGCGTGTCGGGCGCCGAGCTCACGGTGAACCTCCTCGACCTGCAGCCCGAGCCGGCGGAGATGCCGCCGCCGGAGACGCCGTCGGAGCCCGACCGCATCCCGTCCGATGCCGAGCTGGTTGGTTACGCCATCAACTCGCTGTCCCGGCAGCCGTTCCGGGCGGCCAAGGCGGTGCGACGCACGGCCCTGGCCGCCGTCAACATTCGCCGCCGCAACCGTCAGCCCGACGCCGTTCCGCCGCCGGCGCCGTTCACCGCGCCGCCGACTCCCTTCAACGTGTCGATCGACGCACGCCGAAGGTTCGCGTTCACCGAGGTGCCGCTCGACGAGGCGAAGATGATCAAGAACGCCCTCGGCGGCACCGTCAACGACGTCGTGCTCGCCCTGTGCGCCGGCGCCCTGCGGTCGTATCTCCTCGGCAAGGGCGTGTTGCCCGACCGGGGCCTGGTGGCAATGGTGCCGATCTCGGTGCGCACCGACGACGAGAAGGGCGCCATGGGCAACCGGGTGTCCTCGATGCTGACCGGCCTGGCGACCGACATCGACGACCCCGTCGAGCGGCTGCGTCTGATCTCGACCGGCACCCGGCAGGCCAAGGATCAGGACAAGGCCATCGGCGCGGAGACACTGACGGACTGGACCGAGTTTGCGGCTCCCGCGCTGGCTGCACGCGCGGCCCGGCTCTACAGCAACACCAAGGTCGCCGACCGCATGCGGCGGCCGATGTTCAACGTCACGATCTCCAACGTTCCCGGCCCGCCCTTCCCGTTGTACTGCGCTGGCTCTCGCATGGTTGCGCTCTATCCGATGGGCCCGATCGGCGACGGCCTGGCGCTGAACATCACGGTGATGAGCTACATGGGCTCGATGTACTTCGGCCTCGTCGCCGGCCGCGACGCCGTCCCCGACCTGTGGGACCTGGCCCACGGCATCAACCAGGGCCTCGACGAGCTCAAGAAGGCTGCCGACGCCTCGGGGCACTCCTGATAAAGTCGTGCCCCTCGCGGACGTGGCTCAGTTGGTAGAGCACAACCTTGCCAAGGTTGGGGTCGCGGGTTCGAATCCCGTCGTCCGCTCCACGTAATGGCGCTGGTCCAGCGCTGCGGTGCCCCTGGCGGCCTGG
>JAFAUA010000267.1 GCA_019243595.1 Acidimicrobiia bacterium | reverse complement strand
AGCATGGTTGAGGTGCGGCGATAGCCGTCGTCGTCCTCTCCGGTGGGCTCGACTCCACCGTGTGCCTGGCGCTGGCGGCGCGTGAGCCCGCGCACGGCCAGGCGCTCGTCGCCCTCACCTTCGACTACGGGCAGCGCCACCGCATCGAGATCGATCGGGCCAGCGCCGTCGCCGGTCGGTATGGCGCCGAGTGGTTGTGCGTCGAGCTCGACGCCTCGCGGTGGGGCGGTTCGGCGCTCACCGACGCATCGGTCCCGGTGCCGGTCGACGGCGTCGAGGAGAACGCGATCCCGGCGACCTACGTGCCGGCGCGCAACCTGATCTTCCTGGCGGTCGCCATGGGCGTCGCCGAGGCCCGCGACGCCGACGCCGTCTATCTGGGCGTGAACGCACTCGACTACAGCGGCTATCCGGACTGCCGGCCCGAGTTCATCGACTCGTTCCGCCAGACGGCGGCACTGGCGTTGAAGCGCGGTGTCGAAGGTCGGCCGGTGGACATCCGCACGCCGCTCATCGACCTCTCCAAGGCCGACATCGTGCGTCTCGGTGTCGATGTCGGCGCGCCGCTCGAGCTGACGTGGTCCTGCTACCTCGGCGGCGACCGCCCGTGCGGCGAGTGCGACGCCTGTCGGTTGCGGGCGAAGGGCTTCGCCGAAGCGGGCGTCGACGACCCCGCGTTGCGATGACGCTGGTCGTCAACGAGTGGTTCGGCCCGACCATCCAAGGCGAGGGTCCGTCGACCGGACAGCGCTGCGGCTTCGTGCGCCTCGGGCGCTGCAACCAGGCGTGCGTGTGGTGCGACGAGCCGCAGACCTGGGCGTGGGACCGCTTCGACCAGAGTTCGGAGCTGCACGAGATGGCGGTCGACGAGGTCCTGGGTGTTATCGAGGCCATGGACGTCGACATGGTCGTCGTCACCGGCGGTGAGCGACTCCTGCAGCAGGCCGACCTGGAATCGCTCCTTCGCGTCCTGAAGGGACGCGCGATGCGCATCGAGATCGAGACGGCGGGGACGATCGCGCCCGACATGGGCGGCGATCTCGTCGACCAATGGAACGTGTCGCCGAAGCTGGCGAACTCCGGGAACCCGCTCGAGCGCCGCTATCGGCCGGATGTGCTTCGGGCGTTCGAGGCCACGAGGCGAGCGATCTTCAAGTTCGTCGTTTGCGAGCGGTCGGACCTCGACGAGGTCGACAGCATCGTCGGCGAGTGCGGCCTGAGCGATGTGTGGATCATGCCTGAGGGCACCAGCGCGCCAACTTTGCTGCAGCGGTCCGCCGAGCTGGCCGACGACGTCGTGAAGCGAGGCTGGAACCTGAGCTCCCGGCTCCACATCCTCCTCTGGGGCGACCGCCGCGGTGTCTGAGGACCGATGAGTTCAGAGCGTCGGCGGCGTCGTACTGGTGTCAGCGTTCAAGCTTCCGAAGGAGCCCCCGATGCCCACCCGTGACTCTGCCCCGATCGGCGCCCCCTGCTGGGTGGACCTGATGACGTCCGACCCCGGTCGCAGCCGCGACTTCTACAGCCAGCTCTTCGGGTGGGCCGCCGAGGACGGCGACCCGCAGTTCGGCGGCTACTTCAACTTCAGCAAGGACGGCAGCTGGATCGCCGGCGGGATGCCCCGCGGCGACGACCACTCCCGGCCCGAGGTGTGGTCGATCTACCTCTGCACCGACGACGCCCAGAAGACCGTCGACGCGGCGAGCGACAACGGCGCCCAGGTGATCGTGCCGCCGATGCCGGTCGGCGACCTCGGCACCATGTTCTTCCTCGTCGACCCGGGCGGCGCCGCCATCGGCGGCTGGCAGCCGGGGACGCACCCGGGGTTCAAGCAGTACGGCGACTACAACACGCCGAGCTGGTTCGAGCTCTGGACGCGGGATTACGAAGCGTCCCTCGCGTTCTACCGGGACGTGTTCCGGTGGGACACCGAGGCCGTCAGCGACACGCCCGAGTTCCGCTACACGCTGCTCAAGAGCGGCGACGAGCAGCTGGCCGGGATCATGGACGCCTCGGCGTTCCTGCCCGAGGGCGTGCCCGCCCACTGGTCGGTGTACTTCGGCGTCGAGGACGCCGACGCCACCCTGAAGCGCATCGGTGACCTCGGCGGCGCCACTGTCGTCGGCGCCGAGGACACGCCGTACGGCCGGCTGGCCACCGCCACCGACCCGATGGGAGCCCAGTTCAAGCTGGTGGCGCCGAACGAGGCGATGCCGGCTCGGAGCTGACGGCGACCGTCCGCCGTTGCTTTCGCGGAGTTGGTCGCGCCCAGCGCGACCAAGTCAGCACTAGCGGATCACATCGCTGAAATTTCTTGTCCGAAACAGGTCAGAAGATGGCCTGTTTGACCCCGATGATGGAGCCATGGTTCTCACAGACACTGCGATCAAGGCGGAACGCCTCGTGCGGCGGTTCAACGGCACCACTGCCGTCGACGAGGTCGATCTCGACATCCCCCGAGGCGAGATCTATGGCTTCCTCGGGCCCAACGGTGCCGGCAAGTCGACGACGGTGCGGGTGCTGTGCACGCTGCTGACCCCGTCGGCAGGGCGGGCGTTCGTGGCCGGCCACGACGTCGCCGACGAGCCCGAGAAGGTGCGGCTGCGCATCGGCGTCGCTCTCCAGGACGCCGCCCTCGACCCCAAGCAGACGGGCGTGCAGCTGCTGCGTCTGCAGGGCCGGCTGTACGGGCTGACCCGGCGGGAGATCGACCGGCGCCTCGACGACCTGGCCCAGCTGATCGACATCGGCGACGCCCTCGACCGGGCCATCGGGACCTACAGCGGCGGCATGAAGCGGCGCCTCGACGTGGCCGCCGCCCTGGTCCATGACCCCGAGGTCCTGTTCCTCGACGAGCCGACCACGGGCCTCGACCCCGTCAGCCGCGCCCGCATGTGGGACGAGGTCCGCCGTCTCAACCGGGAGTTGGGGATGACGATCTTCCTCACCACCCAGTACCTCGAGGAGGCCGACGAGCTCGCCGATCGCGTCGGCATCATCAACGACGGCCATCTCGTTGCCGAGGGCGCGCCGGCGAAGCTGAAGCGGGCGGTTGGGAACGACGTCATCGTCGCCCGCCTCGAGGGGAACACCTCGGGTGCTCGTGAGCGCGTCGAGCGAGTGCCGGGTGTGCATGGCGCCGAGGCCCGTGGCGACGAGCTGTTGATCACCGCCGACGACGGCGCGGCGACGATCGGCGCCGTTGCCGTCGCCCTCAACACCGTCGCGACCGTGCACCACCTCACACTGCGGACGCCGACGCTCGACGACGTCTTCCTCGAGCTCACCGGCAACCGCATCGAGACCGAATCCGAAAACAACGAGCTCGTGGAGGTCGCATCGTGAGCGCCATCTCGATCCCTGCAGTCATCGACGCCCCGGCCATCCGGGCCCGTGCGGCGTCGCCGCTGCGAGACATC
>JAFAUA010000208.1 GCA_019243595.1 Acidimicrobiia bacterium | reverse complement strand
TCCTCGAGCGTGTCGACGCTGTGACCGTGCTGCTCGAGCACGATCTTGGTCGGCATGAACGTCGCCGGATGGAGGCTGTTCACGGTGACCTCTTCCGCGGGGAGCCGGCTGGCCAGGTCGAAGCCGAACATGATCTGGGCCAGCTTGCTCTGCCGGTAGGCACGGGTGCCGTCGTAGGAGCGTTCGAGCATCACGTCGTCAAAGTCGATGGGGTACTGGCCGGCGGAGGCGACATTGACGATACGTGCGGGCGCCGAGCGGCGGAGTAGTGGGAGCAGGCGCAGCGTGAGGACGAATCCGGCCAGGTGGTTCACGGCGAAGCGCAGCTCGTAGCCATCGGCGCTCTCCTGGCGGGTGGTGCCCGCGGGCTTGCCGCTGCCGACGCCCGCGTTGTTGACGAGCACGTGCAGACGGTGGTTCTCGGCCTCGACTTCGTGCGCCATGGCCCGCACGTCCTCGAGCGAGGAGAAGTCGGCGAGGTACGTCCGCACCCTGTCGTTCTCGCTGGCGTCCCGCAGCTCTTTGGCGGTCGACGCCAGCTTCTTGGCGTCGCGGCCGTGGAGAAGGACGGTCGCACCGCCTTGCGCAAGCCGCATTGCGACGGCGCGGCCGAGCCCGTCGGTGGACCCGGTGACGAGAACGACGGTGTCGGCGAGCTCCCGCACGCCGCCTACGCGGCGATGCTGTCGAACTCGGCGAGGATGTCCGTGCCGCGAGGGTGTCCCTCGAGGGCGTGCTCGATCTCGCCGCGGACCAGGCGCACGTTGGCCTCGTGGCGCGCACCGACGGACTCGGCGCGTGCCCGCTCCCAGATCCGGCCGACGACCTCGGTACCGGCAACGCGGCCACCGGAGTCGGTGACGAACGTGCGGTCGCGCATCTCCGAAAGCGTCGTCTTGAGGTACTCGACGTGCGGCGCCTCGTCGGCCCGGATGTAGGACACGAGCCGCGCCGCCTCACCGTCGCCGGCGACGAGTTCGTGGTCGGCGAGCACTTCCTCGGCCCAGGCGAAGACGTGGTGCGCCGAGATCTCGATGAGCAGGAGGCGGGCCATGCTCTGGATGAGAACCTCGAGGCTCTGGTCGACGTCGGGAAACATCGGTTGGAGCGTCGACGCCGCGCTGCCGGCCGTGGCGCCGTAGCCGAACATGCGATCCATCATCGTCTGGGTCTGATCGTCGGTGAGCGGCGACTCGAAGGCGACGTCGCGCGCCGCGAACCACATCTGCTTGTGGCCGCCCTCGTTCTTGTAGCCGGCCTCGTCGCGGGCGTGCGCCTCGTAGAGGCCGCGCCCGAGGTGCCATGTCGCGGTGCCGCGCACGTCCTCGGCGAAGCAGCGCTGGAGGTCGGGGATCGGCGAGTAGCGGATCATCGACCCGAAACCCTCGACGGTGCCGATCTGGGTGAGCCGGGCGATGATCGGGTCGCGCACGCCCTCACGCAGCAGGTACTTCGCCTGGGCCACGTTGGGATAGGCGCCGGGCCAGCTGTCGAGGGCGATGTCGAGCAGGGGAGTGCCGAACTGATCCTGCCGCTGCTGCTGCCACGCCCGGATCGCCGGCCAGCGGTTCTTGGTGCGGGGTGACACGTAGTTGCCTTCGTCATCGAAGCCGCCGTGGCAGCGCACCCCGCCGGCGATCAGCGGCTCGGCCACCGGGTGGTTCTCGAGGAGCTCGCGCTTGGTGTAATCGACCTGCAGCTCGGACATCACTCCCTGACGTTATCCCTGAGCGCCGTCACCCTGCGTGTTCGATCTCGGCCCAGCTGTCCAAGCACGCGCCATTGCGAATGTGCGCGTTTGGTCGATGTGGAGCAACAAATTGGCCAACATCCGCCATGCGCGGATCTGTACCATCCGGCAACAGGGGAAGACAGCGTTCAGAGGCGAGGAACTTCTGCGTCACCTTCCGCTTGTTTGGACGTATGTAACAACAGGGGGGCACGGGGGCTCTCCTGCGGTGGGATGAAAGGACCAGGGGGACATGGGGACTCGACACACCGGGCGCGGTAACGCGCGCCGTCTTTGGGCACTGGCGCTTGCCGTGCTCCTCCCAGGCCTCGGCGCCGCCGTCATAGGCACAAGCGCATTCGCCGCCGGACCGGTTTCGACCGTCACGGTCGCGGTTTCGCCGAGCTGCATCAAGGCCGTCGGTGGCTCGACGACAGCAACGGCGACACTGAAGGACTCGACGGGGGCCGGCGTCTCCGGTCAGACCGTCACGTTCGCGTCCGACAGCGGCGGTGGAACCTTTGGTCCTGTTACCGACCACCTCGACGGCACCTATACGTCGACGTTCACTGCGACGGGCCCGGTTGGCACGTACCACATCTCGGCGACCGGAGGCGGCAAGTCGTCAACGACGAGCGCGACGCTGACCGAGTCCGGGGCGCCGACAGCTATAACGCTCGTTTCGCTCAGTCCCGACAAGATCCGAGCGAACGGCACGTCCACCTCGACGGCGACCGCAAGCCTGACTGACGCTGGCGGTCGCTGTGTCGGCGGTGAGGCGGTGACCTTCACGTCCAGTCCGGCGGCGCCGACCGGCCCCAGTGTCGGCCCCACCACCGACCACGGCGACGGCACCTACTCGGCGACGCTCCTCGCGTCGACGATGCCTGGGACCTACGCCATCACTGCCCACGACACAGTGGCGTCCCTGACCTCGTCGTCGCAGACACTGACGGAGTTCGGTCCGGCCGCGACGGTCACGCTCTCGAGCAAGACCCCGACCGTGGTCGCTGACGGCGCCACCAAGGTGCCGGAGACAGTCACCGTGAAGGACAGCGGCGGCCGCGCCGTGACCGACGACACGATCCTGATGACCACCAGTGGCGACGCGACGTTCGACCCCGTTGTCAACAACCACGACGGCACCTACAGCACCAACATCATCGCGTCCAAGACTGCCGACACCGAGACGATTACCGCCCACGCCGAGACCGCGAGCGATACGGCGACGCTGACGGAGACCAACGGTCCGGCCGCCACGGTCACACTGACGGTCAATCCCACCTCGATCAAGGCGGACAACGGCGTCTCGACGTCGACGGCGACCGCGACGGTGAAGGACGCCAACGGCAACCTCGTCAAGGTCGGGAACGAGACCGTCAAGTTCACGACATCCGGCGACGTGAAGTTCACCCCGATAACAACCGCAGCAAACGGCAACGGTGACGGCACGTATTCGTCGACGATCAGCTCGTCCAAGACGGCCGACACCGAGACGATCACGGCGACGACGAGCAACGGCAAGTTCGGCACCGCGACCTTGACGGAGACTGCGGGCAGCGCCAACGGCCTCGCCCTGAAGCTGAACCCAACGACCGTCCCAGCCGACGGCACTTCGACGTCGACCGCGACAGCAACCGTGACCGATTCCCTCGGCAACGGCGTCCCCAACGTGACGGTCACGTTCGGGACGAGTGGAGACACCACGGTCTCGCCTCCGTCGGCGACGACTGACTCGAGCGGCAACGCTTCGACGACCATCACCGCTTCGAAGACGGCCGACACCGAGACCATTACCGCCAGCGGCGGCGGGCATAGCAACACCGCACAATTGGTCGAGTACGGCCCGGCGAAGCACGTCGTTGTGACCGTCAACCCGACGTCGATCACGGCCGATGGGTCTAAGACGTCGACGGCGAAGGCGGTTGTAACCGACGTCAACAATCAGCCGGTGCTGAACGAAACCGTCGTGTTCCACACGGATGGTGACGTCACGTTCGGCCCGGTCACCCTCCAAAACGACGGCACCGGCACTTATACGTCGACCATCACCGCGTCCAAGACCGCCGACACCGAGCACATCTCCGCAACAGCAACCAAGGCCGGCGTGTCGTCGACAACCTCTGCGCCGCTCACGGAGACGCCGGGCGCACCCATTCTGGGCCTCACCCTGAGTCCGTCGACGATCACGGCCGACGGGGTGGCGACATCGACGGCGACGGCGTCGGTCAAGGACAGCAACGGCAACCCCTATTCGAGTGAGACCGTCACCATCGCGACCAACGGTGACACCACCATCAGTCCCAGCCCCATGACCAACAACCACGACGGCACCTACACGGCGACCATCACGTCGTCGAAGACTGCCGACCAGGAGACCATCACAGCCACGGACAACGCCGTGAATCCCCCGACCGCTACGGCGACGCTCACCGAGCTCGCGGGCCCGGCGGCGTCGGTCGCGCTCGCACTAAACCCGACCTCGCTGACGGCTGACGGCACGTCGACGTCGACGGCCACAGCAACGGTCAAGGACGTCAACAACAACCCCGTCAAGAACGAGACAGTGACGATGTCGACCAACGGCGACGCTGCCGTCGGTGCCGTCACCAACCACCTCGACGGCACCTACACGGCGACCATCACGGCGTCGAAGACGGCAGACGTCGAAACCATCACGGCCAAGGCCAACGACGCCAACAAGACGGGGACCGCGCAGCTGACCGAGAACCCGGGTCCGCCTGTCCTGAACCTCACCCTGACCCCGTCGTCGATCCCAGCTGACGGGAAGTCGACATCCACGGCCAAGGCAACGGTGAAGGACGCCAGCGGCAATCCGTACCCGAGCGAGACCGTGACCATCGCTACCAGCGGCGACACAACAGTGGGCAGTGTCAGCAACAACGGCGGCGGGGTCTACACCGCCACGATCAAGGCCTCGACCACCGCTGACTCGGAGACGATCACCGCGACGGACAGCGCCAAGAGCCTCACGAAGACGGCGACGCTCACCGAGACGCCGACGGGAACGGGCTTCCACGCGACGTCTCCGACGAGGATTCTCGACACACGGGACCCGAACGGCGGCGGAGCACTGGGACCGAACTCCACACGCAAGGTGCAGGTGGCCGGAGCGCAGGGAAGTCCTGTGCCGGCGACTCACGTGAGCGCCGTGGTGCTGAACCTCACGGCGACCCAGCCGTCGACGCAGACGTACCTAACGCTCTTCCCGAGCAATCCGATGCCGACGGCGTCCAACCTCAATGTCTCCGCCGGCCGTGACGCCGCCAACCTGGTGACCGTGCAGCTGGCCTCCGACGGCAGCGTGGAGCTGTACAACGCCCAGGGCACGGTGCACGCCATCTTCGACGTCGTCGGCTACTTCGACGACGCCACGATCGCCGGTGCCTCGCACTATGTGGCGCTCAACCCCTCGCGTATCGATGACACGAGGACGGCGAGCGGCGGTGGACGCCTCGGCGCCAACAGCACACGCAAGGTCCAGGTCACCGGCGTGGGCAACGTTCCGGCGCTGCACGTCAATGCGGTGGTCGTCAACCTGACCGGTGTCCAGCCGTCGTCCGGCACCTATCTGACCCTGTTCCCGTCCGGCACACCGCCGAATGCGTCGAACGTCAACCTGCTGCCCGGCGAGATCAGGCCCAACCTGGTCATGGTGCCAGTCGCCGCCGACGGGAGCGTCATGCTCTACAACGCGGCCGGGACCACTGATGCGATCTTGGACGTGGCGGGCTACTTCGACGACGGCACGGTGCCGACGGCCAAGGGCTTCACCCCTGTGGCGCCGGGACGCATCCTGGACACGCGAAACAGCCAGCCCGTCGGCCAACCCGGCACCCCCAATCCGGACCAGGTCCAAGTCACCGGCGTGACGGGCGGTCCGCCCGCGGGCGCCACGGCGGCGGTGATCAACGTGACCGCCACCCAGGCATCGACGGGGACGTACATCACCGTCTTCCCGAGCAACCCGATGCCGACGGTGTCGAACCTGAA
>JAFAUA010000204.1 GCA_019243595.1 Acidimicrobiia bacterium | reverse complement strand
CGGCCGTCGCCGCGGCATGGCCGCCGGCCGCTTCGCGGCCTGGTGGGCTCTCGTCGCCATCACCGGCCTCCTCGACGAGTGGCCCGTCGCGCCCGATCAGCTCCACGCCGCCGCTGCATCGCTCCGTTGGTACCGCTGGGACACTGGCGAACCCGAGACCGGCTGGTCTCTCCGCCTCACCATCGAGGACACCCAGCGCCGCCGCGCCTGGGCGCTGAGCGCCGTCGACGCCACGCTTTGATCATTCTGGCGGTGGATAACGCTCTATGAGGTCGCTATCCACCGCCAGAACGCATCAAGGGAGCCCGAGGACCCGGTCGAGGTAGGCGTTGCGGAAGCGGCCGTCGGGGTCGGTGCGCTTGCGGGCGGCTTGGAAGCGGTCCCACTCGGGGTACCTCGGCGCCAGAGTGGCGGCCGTCTGGTAGTGCATCTTTCCCCAGTGGGGACGGCCGCCGAGGGGGTCCATGATCGCCTCGACGCCCCGGAAGTACTGCTCGTAGGGCTCGCCGACGTACCGGTGCACGGCGATGTACCCGCGCTGTTCGCCGAACGCGGTCGACAGCGGGATGTCGTCGGGCGCCACGAAGCGGACCTCGATCGGGAAGCTGATCATCATCCCGCTGCGGTCGATGAAGTCCTTCACCGCGAGCAGGGCGTCGGGCACCGCGACGCGGGGGATCGAATACTCCATCTCGACGAAGTGGACGAGCCGCGTGGTGACGAGCGTGCGGTGGCTGGGCTTGACGTAGTCGAGGCGGCCGCCTGACGGCGCCAAGTGGGCGAGCCGTGGAATCAACGACGGCCGGCGGCGGCCGATGCGGCACATCAGGCCGAACGCCACGTTCTCGAACAGGACCTTGTCGCGCACTTCCTTCCACCGCGGCATGCCACCGACCGGCTCGTCGGTGCGGTTGTTGCGCTTGGTCAACGTCCAGCCGGTGTGGGGGACGTAATAGAACTCGAAGTGGTCGTTGTCCTCGACGTAGGAGTCGATGTTCTCCAACACGTGGTCGAGGCGCATCGGCTCCTCGATGGCGTGCAAGTTGAACGCCGGGACGCACTGCAACGTCACCGTCGACAGCACGCCAAGTGCGCCGAGCCCGACGCGCCCGCAGGCGAAGACCTCCGGCTCCTCGTCGGCTGAACACCGCAACACCGAGCCATCGCCGGTGACCAGCTCGAAGCCGACGACCTGGGTCGCCAAGCCGCCGAGGCGAACGCCGGTGCCGTGGGTCGCTGTCGAGACGGCGCCGGAGATCGTCTGGTACTCGATGTCGCCGAGATTGGGCAGCGCCCATCCGAGCTCGGCCAACCTGCGGTTCAGCGTCTGGATCGTGCACCCGGCCTGCACGGTGACCTGCAACCGCTCGCGGTCGACCGACAGGATCTCGCCGTAGCGGTCGAGCACGAGCCGCCGTCCGTACGTGCAGGCGATGTCGGTGAACGAATGCCCCGAACCGACCGCCTTCACGCTTTGGCCGGTCGCGGCCGCCGCTTTCACGATCGAGCAGAGCTCGGCCTCGTCAGCGGGGTGGTCGACTGCTTCGGCCGCACACGTCTGGTTGCGGCCCCAGTTCGTCCAGAGTTCCTCCATGAGCAGCGAGCCTAAGGCGGGGTTATTGTCCGCGCTCATGGCGGCTTCCACACCACCCCCCGCACCCACGGCGAACCCCGTCGACCGGGTGCGCGCCGCGTACGCGTCACGCGCGGAGTCGGACTACATCTTCTCGTTCTGGACGGCGCTGGGTTGGACCCTGCTCACGTGTGGCCTCTACGGGTTCTACGTCTTCTACCAACTCGTGCGCCGCTCGCGCGACCACAACCGGCGACGCTTGGAGCTCCTCGACGCGGCGACCGCCGCGGCGTGGGACCGGGCGCAGGCCGACGGCCGCGCCGATGAGCTTCGCCCGCGCTTCGAGAGCATGGGCCTGCACCTCGGCGTCCTCCGCCAGATGACCACCGACTTCCGTGATCCGCTGATCTGGATGGTTCTCCGCGTGGTCGCCAGCACCATCGTCGACGTAATCCTGTTCGTTCTCTTGGACGGCGACCTGGTGAAGCACGACGCCGCCGAGCGGGCCGCCGAAGCAGAGCTGGCCGGGATCTACGGCGCCCTCGGCATGCAGCTGGCGACGCCGACCGGCGCGCCGAAGCAGGCCCACAACTACGTCGGGCGCATCATCGCCACGATCGTCAGTCTCGGGTTCTACTTCTTGTGGTGGACCGACGACGTCATGGTCGAAGGCAACGAGCACTTCGAGCAGAACTGGGTTTGGGAGGACAGCCTCCGCGCCGCCCTCGGGGGTTAAGCGGCCCGACTAACCCTTTGCTTGCAGTGCCTCGAGCAACTTCGGGATGACCTTGTGCACGTCGCCGACGATGCCAAGGTCGGCGATCGAGAAGATCGGCGCGTCCTTGTCCTTGTTGATGGCGATGATGTTCTTGGCGCCCTTCATGCCGACCAGGTGCTGCGTCGCCCCCGAGATGCCGGCCGCGATGTAGACGTTGGGCTTCACGACCTTGCCGGTCTGGCCCACCTGGTAGGCGTAGGGCACCCAGCCCGCATCGACGATCGCACGAGACGCGCCGGGTGCGCCCTTCAACAGCTTGGCGAGCTGCTCGATCATCTCGTACTTCTCCGCCGCCCCGAGTCCGCGGCCGCCGGACACGACGACCTCGGCCTCGTCGAGCTTGGGGCCGGTGTGCTCCTCGACGTGGCGGTCGAGGACCTTCGACTGACCGGCGGTGCCGGTGTCGGGGACGCCGACCTTGACGACCTCGGCGGCGCCGCCGCCCCCCTCTTCGGCTGCGAACGACTTCGGGCGGAACAGCGCAAGGAACGGCCCGTCGCCGGCGAAGGCCGTCTGGACGAGTGTGTTGCCGCCGAAGATTGCGTTCTGCACGGTGACCTTGTCGCCGTCGGCGCTGACGTCGACGCCGTTGGTCAGCGCCGGCTTGTCGAGCTTGGCCGACAGACGGCCGGCGACGTCACGACCGTCGTAGGTCTGGCCGAAGAGGATGAGGTCGGGCTTGTTGCCGCTTTCGATCTGGGCGGCCATGGCGGCCGCGACCGGCGCGCCCTGCAGGACGTCACCCGCGTCGGCGGCGTACATCTTGGTGGCGCCGAACTTGCCGAGTTGCTCGGCGATGGCGTCGGCATCGCCGCCGCCGTAGAACGCTTCGACGGTGCCGCCCAGCGCACGCGCCTTGGTCAAGAGCTCAAGAGTGATCGTGGCGACCTTGCCCTCGGAAGACTCGGCGAAGACCCACGTTGTCGATACAGCCATGTGTGCAGTGACTCCTAGATGACTTTCAGTTTCTCGAGGAACTGGACGATCCGCTCGTGGGCGTCGCCCTCGTCCTCCACGATCTCACCGGCCTGGCGCTCCTCTGCCGGCGACACGTCGACGATCTCCTGGCGGGCGCCCTTCCAGCCGACGTCGTCGGCGGACAGGCCCAAGTCGGTGATCTTGACCTCGTCGACCGGCTTGTTCTTGGCGGCCATGATGCCCTTGAACGAGGGATACCTCGGCTCGACCACGCCGGCGGTCACGCTGACGATCGCCGGCAGTGACGCCTCCACCTCGTCGTAGCCCTCCTCGGTCTGGCGTTGGACCTTGGCCGTGCCGTCGGCGACCTCGATGTGCTTGGCGAAGGTGATCGACGGCCAGCCGAGGATCTCGGCGACCTGGGCCGGCAGCACGCCGGTGTAGCCGTCGGTGGACTCGGTGGCGGTGAGCACCAGGTCGGGCTCGGCCCGCTTGATGGCGGCGGCCAGGACCTTGGCCGTGCCCAGCGAGTCGGTGCCCTGGAGGGCCTCGTCACTCACGAGGATGGCCTTGGCGGCGCCCATGGCGAGGGCGGTGCGCAGGCCGCTGACCTCGCTGTTGGGGGCCATGGAAATCAGCGTCACCTCGCCGCCGCCGGCCTTGTCGGCCAGCTGGAGGCCCATCTCGACGCCGTAGGCATCGGAGTCGTCAAGGATCAGCTTGCCCTCACGCTTGAGGGTCTTGGTGTTCGGATCCAACTCGCCCGGCGCCGCCGGGTCGGGGATCTGCTTGGCGCAGACAACAACGTTCATATGGGGGGGCATTCTCGTTGACCCTGCCCCGTTTTCACCAGCCGGACACCGTGGCTGTGCGTGCGCGGGGTAGGTTCCGCCGGAACAGAAAGGGGCGCGCACACACCTGTGGCCAACGATGCCGAAGTCCGGCTCTCCATCCCGGCGTCGCCGGAGTTCCTGCGCCTGGCCCGTCTGGCCGCGGCCGGGCTCGCCAGCCGTCTGGGGTTCACGTACGACGAGGTCGAGGATCTGCGCATCGCTATCGACGAACTGTGCTTCTCCCTCGTCGGCAACGGAGGTCGTCCGGGGACGATCGTTCTCCGTTACTGGATGCAGGACGACGGCCTCGCGGTCGAGGGCGTCGGCCAGTTCGACGAAGGCATGGGGACCAGCCCGGCCCTCTCGCCGCTGTCCCAGCAGATCCTGAAGGCCGTCGTCGACGAGCACGAGCTGACGATCGGCAAGGACGGCCCCGAGTTCCGCCTGCTCAAGCGGCACGTCAACGGCTGAGCGCAGCACCATGTCGATGTCGGAGGACGAGCGCGACGAGCTCCGGAGGAAGTTCGAGGCGTACGCCGAGAGCCGCGAGCCGACGCTGCGCGACGAACTCGTCACCGCCCACCTCGGCCTCGCCGAGTATCTGGCCCGCCGGTTCGCCAACCGCGGCGAGCCGCTCGACGACCTCGTGCAGGTGGCGTCGGTCGGCCTCCTGAAGGCCGTCGACCGCTTCGACCCCGGCCGCGGCCTCGAGTTCTCGACCTACGCCACGCCGACGATCGTCGGCGAGCTCAAGCGCCACTTCCGCGACAAGGGCTGGGCCGTTCGCGTACCCCGCCGGGTCCAGGAGCTGCACCTGCGCCTCGGCAAGGTCGTGAGCACGCTGTCCCAGGACCTCGGGCGCTCACCGACCATCGGCGAGATCGCGGAGCGGGCCGGCGCTTCCGAGGAAGAGGTTCTGGAAGCGATGGAAGCGGGCCGGGCCTACCGCTTCGCGTCGCTCGACGCCCCCGCAGCGGGCGACGACGACAACCAGAGCATGGCCAGCCAGCTGGGCGAGGACGACCCCCTCCTGGCGGGCATTGAGCACCGGGTCGCCCTGTCGCCTCTCATCGCCGAGCTGCCGAAGCGGGAGCAGATCATCCTCCACCTGCGCTTCTTCGAGGGCCTGACACAGTCGGAGATCGCCGGGCGTCTCGGCATCAGCCAGATGCACGTGTCGCGTCTGCTGGCCCGCAGCCTGGCCAAGCTCCGCGGCTCTGCAGAAGAGGATTGAAGCTCCTCCTCATCGTCAACACGTCGGCGTCGGCCGTCACGGCCCGCGCCCGGGTCGTCATCCGCAAGGCGTTGTCGGCCGACCACGACGTCACCACCAGCGAGACGTCCCGGCGGGGCAACGCCACGCGGCTGGCCCAGGACGCGGCGGCCGCCGGCTACGAAGCCGTCGTCGTCCTCGGCGGCGACGGCACTCTCAACGAGGCCGCGAACGGGCTGGCCGGGAGCACGACGGCTTTGGCGACGCTCCCCGGCGGGTCGACCAACGTCTTCGCCCGCACCCTCGGCATCGCCCAGGACCCCGTCGAGGCGACCGGCGAGCTGCTCTCGGCGCTCGCGCGGGGCTCGCTCCGGCGCATCGGCCTGGGGTCGGTCAACGGCCGCTACTTCCTCTTCCACGTCGGCATGGGCTTCGACGCCGCCGTCGTCTCCCAGGTCGAGCGGCGGGCGGCCCTCAAGCGCTACGCCGGCCATCCCCTGTTCGTCTACGCCGCCTTCTCAACCTGGTTCCGGCACTACGACCGATCGCGGCCCCGCCTGCGGGTCGAGATCCCCGGCCGCCCCCCGGTCGACGACGCGTACATGGCGATCTGCATGAACTCGAACCCCTACACCTACCTGGGCAACATCCCCCTCAACCTGGCGCCCGACGCCGACCTCGACCGGGGCCTGGTGATGGCGACGTTCCGCAGCCTGCAGATGTTCCCCCTGCTCGGCAACGTGGCGTCGGTCCTGCGCAAGGGCAGTCACTTCCGCCGCCACCGGACGATCGACTACCGGCCCGATCTGACCGAGGTCACCGTCGTCGGGCACGGCCCCTTCCCGTACCAGGTGGACGGCGACTACCTCGGCGAAGCCGAGCGTCTGAGCTTCCGCCACGAGCCCGACGCTCTCACCGTGGTGGCGCCCTGACGGACCGTCAGAGCGCGTGACCTTCGTCACAGATTACGCTTGAGAATTGCGGCACAAACTGCTTGCCACAGTGAGCAGGGCAGGGTTACGCTCGTCGATGTCGAATCCCATTCACCGCTCCAGCCAGCGGGCATGAGGATTTGTGAACGCATTCACGAAGCAGCAGGAGGTACCGTGGCCCTGACTTGGAGCCACACCTACGGGTGGGACATCGAGGACTGGCGCGACCGGTCAGCATGCCGGGACACGGACCCCGACCTGTTCTTCCCCGTCGGCACCACCGGGCCGGCCATCGAGCAGATCGAGGCGGCCAAGGCCGTGTGCCGGGCCTGCGAGGTCCAGGGGGCCTGCCTCGAGTTCGCTCTGGCGACCAACCAGGAAGCCGGCGTGTGGGGCGGCACCTCCGAGGAGGAGCGCCGCAAGCTGCGCAAGTCCTGGCTCTCCCGCCAGGCCCGCCGCACCGCCTAGGCGCACTCCCGAGCGTCAGCCGGTCACCGTTGCCGGGTGGACCGGGATCCGGAGCTCGACGACCGTTCCGTCGCCGTCGTCGCGTGACTCCATCGAGATGACCCCGCTCATCTCGCTGTCGACGAGCGCGGACACGATCGTGAGGCCGAGACTGCTGCCGGTGTCGAGCGAGAACCCGGGCGGGAGCCCGACCCCGTCATCTTCGACCCGCACGCACAGCTCGACGCCGTCGTTCTCGAGAACGATGCGGACATGGCCCCCGGGGTGGTCGTCGGGGAAGGCGTGCTCGACCGCGTTCTGAAGGAGCTCGCTGACGACCAGTGCCAGAGGCGTGGCCACCTCGGCCCGCAGCTCCCCGGCGTCGCCGACGACCGTGAACTCCACGGCGCGGTCTGGGGCGATCAGACCCTCCTCGGCCATGCGGGTGAGCTGACGGAGGATCTCGTCGAACTCCAACTCCTCGCCCGCAGCGCGTGAGAGCGTCTCGTGCACCAGGGCGATCGAGCGGATGCGCCGCACCGACTCCTCGACGGCGGTCTTGGCCTCGGCGTTGTCCATGCGCCGGCCCTGGATCCGCAGCAGCGACGAGATCGTCTGCAGGTTGTTCTTCACCCGGTGGTGGACCTCGCGGATGGTGGCGTCCTTCGACAGCAGCAGGCGGTCACGGCGGCGGAGATCGGTGACGTCGCGCACGATCACCGCCGCGCCCGTGGGCTTGCCGTGATCGAGCAGCGGGATGCAGCGCACGAGCAGAGTGATGTTGCCCTGGTCGGCGTCCTCGATCGCCGGCAGCCCGGTGGCGAACGCCGCCTTCACCGGCGCCTCGTCGAGGCCCAGCTCCATCAGGCGGGCGCCCTCGG
>JAFAUA010000255.1 GCA_019243595.1 Acidimicrobiia bacterium | reverse complement strand
CTCGTCGTGTGGCGATAGACACGTGACCTGCCGCGCCGGGTGAGAACGTCGATCCCCGCGATGATCGACGACGAGCCGAACTCGTCGGCGAAACGGGAGAGGACGGACGGGTCGTCGAGCCAGGCCTCGTTGATGACGAGCTTCTCGGCACCGGCCTGGATGAGCGCCCGTCCCGCTTCCAGGTCACGGATCCCGCCGCCGACGGCGAGCGGCATGCCGGACTCCTCGCCGATCGAGCGGATCAATTCGGGGTCGATGGGTCGCCTCGCCCGCGACGCTCCGATGTCGAGCAATACCAGCTCGTCGGCACCGAAGGTGTCGAACATGCGCACCGCGTTGACCGGGTCTCCCACGTACTCGTGCCTGCGGAAGCGGCGGCCCTTGACGAGCGCACCCTCCTTGAGCAGGAGCGTCGGGATCACACGGGGTCGGAAGCTCATCGGCCGTCGAGCCATGCCGCGAGCAACTCGAGACCCGGGCCGCGACTCTTCTCTGGGTGGAACTGATAGCCGAGCGCGCCGGGCGCTTGGACGGCCGCGGCGAACTGGACGCCGTAGCTCGCCGTCGCGAGCGCGGCGTCGGCGTCCACGTCTCGTACCGCGAAGGAGTGCGCGAAGTAATAGCGACGTGTCGGGTCGCTACACCGGCCGTCGCGCCACTTGACCGTGTTCCATCCGACGTGAGGATTGCGGAAGCGCGAGCCACGTTCGGCTGGAAGGCGCTCGACGCGACAGCCGATCAAGCCGAGCCCACGGGCATCCCCTTCCTCACTGTGGTCGCAGAGCAGCTGCATCCCCAGACAGATGCCCAGGACCCGGCTGTGGCCATCGAGCACCCGTTCTCGGATGACACTGGCCATCCCTGTGTCCTCGAGGTCCGCCATCGCCGCTCCGAAATGGCCGACTCCGGGGAGCACGATGTGGCTGCTCCCGCTGAGGACTGACGGATCACGCGTGACATCGATCTCGGCGCCCAGCGATCTGAACCGACGCGCGACCGTATGCAGGTTGCCCATGCGGAAGTCGACGATAACGATCTTCGCACTCATCTCGATGCAGACGACGAAGCGGCCACCCTCCCGCCGGGACGGATGCGCCGAGACGCCAAAACTAGCGCCCCGTCAGTTGCCCGGGGCGAACGCGCGATGGCCGCCGCGACAACTTTCAGCCCGAACGAGTGGCTGCCGTCTCCAGCACCTCGAGGAAGCGTCGTGCCCAGCGCTGACCCGAGTACCGCTCGACGACCGTCTGCCGGGCCACGTTCCCGACGCGGCGACGCAGCCCGGCGTCATCGGCCAGCAGGCGCAGGACATCGACCCAGTCGGCCTCGCTCGCCGCGAGATAGCCGTTAACCCCGTGTTGGATGATTTCTGTGTTGACACCGACGGGCGATGCAACAGGTGGAACCCCCATCGCCATGTACAGCAGCGCCTTGAACCCGCACTTTCCCTTGCTCCACTCGTCGTCGGGGAGCGGCATCACGCCGACGTCGAGCGGCCGTAGGTCCGCCAGCTCGCTTTCCCGCCGCCACGGGAGGACGGTGAGGCGATCCGCGCCAGGTAGTCGGTAGGAGGAGTCGCCGATGATCCGCAGCGTCGTCGTCGTGCGACGCAGCACTTCGAGCAGCGCACCGTCGATCGTATGCAGATGCTTTGCCGTCGAGTGACTGCCGCTCCAGCCGATGCACACCGGACCCCCCGCGGGGCCCGGAGCGGGGACGTACGTCTCGACGTCGATCGTGGTCGGCAGCACGTGCACGTGCGCGGAGTACTGGCGGGCGTAGTCGGCGAGCCACCCGTTTCCCACGGTCGTCGCCGCGGCGCGGGAGATGATCTCTTGCACGTTGCCCGTCTGGCGCCAGCGGCCGACGGCGCGGTTGGCGGGGCTCGTCTCGTCGAGGAAGATGGCGTCGTCGAAGTCGTAGACGAACGGAATGCGCCGAGCGAGCAACTCCTCGAACACAGGCGGGCCCAGCGGCACGGCTCCGCGGTACAGGAATGCGACATCCCAGCGTTTCAAGCCGATGACCTCGCGCACTCGCCGCGCCACGCCCTGGAGGGACTGGGCGGCCTTTCGCGGCACACCGCCCGGTTCGTACAGGCGGTCATAGGCGCGCCGGCTGAAGAACGGCCGCAGCTCGGCCTCGACGGTCCCTGGCGGCAGAAGCGACAGCCATTGCTCGACGCGGAACCGCTGGCCGGGCGCACAGTCGGCGGGATAGGGAGCGAGCACGAGGACCCGGAGCGGGCGAGTCACCGGGCGGTCCCGATCATGCGTGTATCCCAGTCATACCTCGACCCGACCGGTGACGATACCGGGCGCCACAATTTGGGTCTCGATCTGGCCCGCGCCTGCGGTTATTCTTTCGACACTTTCGCGCGAGGACGTGGGCCCGAGAGACAGCGAGGCGGGATGCACGGCGGAAACCTTCAGATCGGGTTGCTGGGCGTGTCGTCCTTCGCCAGCGTCGCGCTGTTGATGCCGCTGGTTCGCAGCGTCGCCCTGCGCTACGGGGTCATCGACCGGCCCGCCGCCGGCAAGCTCCACACCACGGTCACGCCCTACCTGGGCGGAGTCGCCATCCTCATCACGGGCCTCGGGGCGTCGACGTTCCTGCCCAGCTGGTCGGCCCAGGGCGTCGGCATCGTCGTGGGCGCTGTCGTCGTCGGCCTCGTCGGGCTGGTCGACGACATGCGGACGCTCAACCCCGGGCCTCGCCTGGTCATGGAGGCGGCCGCCGCGTCGCTCGCCTTCTTCACCGGGGCCCGCATCCACCTGGTCAACGGGCCGGTCGACTGGGTGCTCACCGTGACGTGGCTTGTCGTGCTCACCAACTCGTTCAACCTGCTCGACAACATGGACGGCGCCGCCGCCGTCATCGGCTCGGCCACGGCCGTGGCCCTGGCCGTCGCTGCCGTGCTGGGCGGCCAGGTGCTCGTGGGTGGGATGGCCGCCGTCGTGGCCGGGTCTTGTCTGGGGTTCCTGCTTTACAACTGGTACCCGGCCCGCATCTTCATGGGCGACGCCGGCTCGCTCTTCGTAGGCTTCCTCCTGGCCGGCCTGGCCCTCAAGCTTCGGTTCCCCGTCGGACACGTCGCAGGTGTTGCGGCCGTCGCCCTGCTCGCTGGCCTGGCCCTGTTCGACACGACGCTCGTCGTCATCAGCCGGGCGTGGCACCGGCGGCCCATCTACATGGGCGGCACCGACCACACCAGCCACCGCCTCATGCGCCTCGGCATGTCCACTCCCGCCGTCGGTGTGGTCCTCATGGTCGTCACGGGCATGTGTGGCGCCATCGGCGTGGCCGTCGGGCGCGGCGCGCTGTCACCGTGGGTCGTGCTTCCCGTGGGTGCGGTGGGCCTGTCGGCCCTCGTCGCCTTCCTCTCCTACGAGGCTGCTCAGGACCGCCCGGCCCTCACACTTCCGGGCGTCGAACCGGCGGTGCTGGCCGAAGCCGTCGAGTAACCCCTACAGGTACTCCACCGTCGGACCACTGAGGCGCCGGCGGGTGTCCAACACCCAGCGGGCGTGGCGCTCGACCAACGGGAGGTCGAAGGCGTCGTGGTCGGTGAGCAGCACGACGGCGTCGGCAGCCTCGAGCTCCCCGGGCGTCAGCTCGACGCGGACGACGCGGCCATCGATGTGCTCCTCGACGACGTGGGGATCAGCAGCGCGGACCTCTGCGCCCATCGACAAGAGGCGCTGGGCGACCACGAGCGCCGGTGACTCGCGGTCGTCGCTGGTGTTCTTCTTGTAGGCGAGCCCCAGCAGGAGGATGCGGCTGCCGTTGAGCGCCTTCTTCTCGCGGTTGAGGGCCACGACCAACCGGCGCACCACGTAGTCGGGCATGTGGTCGTTGACGTCGTTGGCCAGCTCCACGAAGCGGAACGAGTGGCCGAGCGTGCGGCGCACTCGCCAGGACAGGTAGCTGGGATCGATCGGCAGACAGTGGCCGCCGACGCCGGGGCCGGGCGTGAAGCGCAGGTAACCGAAGGGCTTCGTCGATGCGGCATCGATGGCGTCCCAGATGTCGATGCCGAGGTCGTTGGCGAACATGGCCAACTCGTTGACCAAGGCGACGTTGACATGCCGGAAGGTGTTCTCCAGCAGCTTGGTGAGCTCGGCCTCCTTCGGTGAGGCTACGGGCACCGTTGTCTCGACCAAGGTGTCGTAGAACGCCCGCACTGCCGACAGCGAGGCCACGTCGATCCCGGACACGACCTTGGGCGTGTTCACGAAGTTCCACGTGGGATTGCCAGGGTCGATGCGTTCGGGGCTGTAGCCGAGGAAGAAGTCGCGCCCAGCGCTGAGCCCCGATTCCTCCAGCAGGGGGCCGACGAGCTCCTCGGTCGTGCCCGGGTAGGTGGTCGACTCCAGCACCACCGTGGCCCCCGGACGCAGGTGCGCGGCAAGCGTGCGGGCCGCGTCCTCGATGTAGGAGAGGTCGGGGTTGCCGTCGGTCAGCGGCGTCGGCACGGTGATGACGGCGACGTCGAAGCCGGCGAGGCCATCAGGATCGGACGTCGGCCGGTACCGCCCCGACGCCAAAGCGGCGGCCAGCATCTCGTCGGGCACGTCCTCGACGTAGGACTCCCCGGCGGCCAGCCGCTTGGCCCGGGCGTCACTGGCGTCGTAGCCGACCACGTTGTAGCCCGCCTCGACCGCCCGCATCGCCACCGGCAGCCCCACGTACCCCTGGCCGACGATCGCCACCACCCTGGGGTGCAGCGGACTCATGGCGTCCATTTTGCCCGTCCCGTCGCCGTGGTTGGCGCCAACGCGAAACGAGGGCGCTTACCGCGCCCTCGTTCTGCTCGGTCTGGACCCGCTAGGAGCCTGTTGAAGAAGGCGCTTGCGCAAGGGCGTTCAGCCGGTAGCCGAGGCACGTCTGATCGGAACAGCCGGGCGTTGAGCTTGGAAGCCAGCGACGCGTGCGGCGACGGGCGGTGTCGGGGCCGCTTAGGTAGTCAGTATCCAGTCGCCGTCATGGTCGATGCCGAGGCGGGCCAGACGTCGGAGGTTGAGGGCGGCAACGCGCAGCAACAGGCCCTCGTTGTTGCGCTGGGTGCCGCGGAAGCGGACGCGTCGGTTCGAGCCGAACACGAGCCAGGCGATCGAGCGCTCGACCATGGGCCTCCATCGGCGGTAGTCCGCGCTGAACTCGCCGTCCCGCCAGGCGCGTCGGGCCTCCACGAGTTCGGCGTCGTGTTTGCTGATCGTCAGGTGCATGCCACGCTTGGCCGTGGTGCAGCGACTGCGGAGTGGACAGCCGCGGCACTTCGCTCCGAAGGTGGCGCCGCCACATCGTGTGATCGACACCGTGTGCCCCGCCGGACACGTCGCGGTTCGAGCGGCGTGGTCGATGACGAAGTCGTCCCGGTCGAACCCGCCTGGGATCGACCCGCGCAACGGGATCGGCTTGATGGCCTGGCGATGTCCGCCCTTGCGCAACGCTGCTCTGGTCGCACCTGAGCCATAGCCGGAGTCACCGAGCACCTGCAGACCCGGCTGCTCATCATCGAGGAGCTCGACGCCGACCGCGCCATCGGGTGTGTTGGCCGGGGTGAGCGCGGCATCGGTGATGATGCCGGTCTCGGGCTCCACGGCGATGTGGGCCTTGTAGCCGTCTCGCTTGTTGGACGGGCTCTTGTGGGCGTGGCGAGCCTCAGGGTCCACAGTGGAGACGACCCGGTCGGGCGCCACCCGCTGGGCGATGCGCCAGCTGCCTTCGTCGTCGCCGGGCTCGACGTCTTGGCCGGCGATCAGGGCCAACAGTCCGACGGCATCGGCCCCTTCGACCGACAGCTCCGTCCCCGCCAGGGCCTCGATGATCGCCAGGGCGTCGTTCACGAGGGCGGTGATGAGAGCACCCTTGGCCACGGCGTCGTCCCATGCGATGGCCGGCTTGGCCGCGCTGTCGTAGTCGTGGGCGCCGACGGGGACCGACGTGGCCGCCGGCACGACGCGGCGCACACGGCGGATGGCCGAGATGAGCTGGGTCACGGTGTCCTGGGTCGCCACCGCGTCGTCGAGCACCGTGGAGTCGAGAGCCCGGCGGGTCCGGCCGGCCAACAGGCCGGTGGCGGCGACGACCTCGCGCACAGCGTCGAAGATGCGGTTGGGCTCATCGCTTCTGCGCAGCCGAGTGCGCCAGTAGGTGAGCACCGAGTAGTCGAAGCCTGGGTCGTCGAGGGCCAGGCCGGCGGCCACCTTCCAGCTGATCCGGTCCCGAAGGGCCCGCGCCGCCTCGCGATCGGACAGGCCTTCAAGGGCCTGCAGCACCAAGACGGTGGCCACCACATCGGCGGGGATGGAGGGGCGGCCCCGCCCCGAGGGGAACAGGTCGGCGAACATCTCGTCGGGAAACAGCTCCCGGCGGTGATCGGCCAGAAACGCCTCCACACTGCCCTCCGCCACCAGCTGGCGGCACAGGGCTGCTGCGTCGAGAAGCCTGCGGTCGGGATCGCTCGTGCCTTGCACACTGCGAGTGTGAACAGCCGTGTGGCAAATCGCGAGCATCGGTGCAGTGCAAACGCGCTGGTCAGAGCGTTGTTATGAAATCCGCCGATGGCGGATTATTCAACGGTCTCCTAGTCGTCGAGCGTCGGACGCCGACGGCGCGTGCCCCACACCATCAGGGCACCAATGGCGAGCAGCGCCGCCGCGGCCAACGTCCACCGGAGGATGTTGGCACCGGTGAACGCGACGTTCGACGTGGGTGCCGCCGTCACTGGCGTTGCGGCCGGGCAGGTCTCGGTGAACGTGCCGGTCTGCGTCACCCCACCACCCGTCGCCACGATCGTGTTCGTCCCGCACTGGATCGTCACATTCACGGGGTCACCGAGGATGGCGGCGGTCTGCGACGTGATCTGGATCGTGATGTGGATGTTGCCGCTCGAATCGGCGGTCTTCGTCAGTCCACCGGTGCCGTTCACCGTTACGGTGACCGTCGCCCCCGGGGGGAAGCCGCCGATCGTGCAGCTGTCGGTGGCCCCAACCGCCGCCGAGCCGCAGTTGACCGGCGTACCGGGCGGATAGGTCTGCGCGAAGGCCGGCGTGGCCCACGCCGCCACCAGGAGGCAAAGAGCCACCAAAGGGAGTGCTCGTCTCATCTCGATTCCACGCCTTCCATGACCACGCACTGTGGCGAGTGGAGCTGTACCGCAAAAGTCAAGCACGCTCGCTCGAAGGGGTCAACGAGTCATCGACCAAGTCAGGCGCTGCGTGCGGTCTAAGACTACCCGCCGGACAGCGCCCCCCCGGACGCGCCACCCCGACGCACGCACGCTCACGGTGAGGTCCGGCGTGTCCAGCCGCGCCTGGGGCACAAAGCGCAGGATCAGCTCACCTCGACGGACAGCGTGGGCGATCACCGTCTCGAACAGCACGTTGATCCGCTTGCCAGCTGGGACGGAGACGACGTGCAGCGACGCCACGAGCCCCGACTCCGGGCCGCCCTCTTGCTGCGTCGACCCCGCCGGTCCCCACACCACGACCCAGGCCAGATAGTCGCCCGCCTTGTTCGTTGTCACGCCATCGGGACCGAGCTGGTAGGACGGCGGCCCACTGGGCGCGGTGTTTGTCACGGTCACTGTCGTGGCCACGACGGCGCTACCGGACGCAGTGACCGTGACGGTCTGGTGGATCGACGGGCGGACGTAGTAATCAAGCTTGTTGGCACCGCCGTTCTCGACCGCGACGTGGAACGTCCGGTCCGCCTCGCTCACCGCCGGCCCACCGCCGAGGCCCGCCCGCTCGAACGCCGCTTCCTCGTCGGGTCTGTTACTCCACGCCCGGAGGTGCCCACCGGCCGAGGCCCGGGCGAGCTCGGTACCTAGCGTGATCGCATCCGGGGAGCCGTTCGTGAGCCGCGTCGTCACCGCTCCGAACAGCTGAGCCAGTCGCTCCTTGCGGATCGCCTGCACCTCTCCCCCGCCGGAGGCATTCGCCGGAACACCGAGATACTGATCGTGCAGCAGCACCTGGCTCACGCTGTCGGCGGACACCGGCTGCGTGATGCCTTCGACCGATACCGGTCCGACAACCCGGAGCAGAGCGGCGACCGCGGGGACATCCAGGGCGAGCACGGCGTCGGGACGCGGACCGCGAGCCGCCGCGTACATGTCCGCCATCGCCCGGCCTGTCCAGCTGAAGTCGGCGGTGGCGTTGACGGACTGCCAGAGTTGCGTCGGCCCAAGGCCCCCGAAAAGGGCGCGCGTCCCGAGCGGGATCGGCGTGGGGGCTGGATGCGACAGCGGGATGTCGAGCACCGAGGCCGTCGACTCGAAGGAGAGCTTGCCGCGCGAGAACGTCGCTGTGGCATACGACAACACCGCGCCCCCATCCCGCATCTCGGCGTTGTTCTCCAAAGCGACAAAGCAGTGCCGCACTCCGCCCGACCCGAGAAATGCCGGGGCCACGTGAACCACGTCTGCGGCGTGGAGGAGGCTATTGCTGCTTCGGACGGCGGTGGCATCGAACTGCCGGCGGGCGTCACCCAGCGGACCCCAGAGGCCCGAGGCCGACCGGTTGAGCCTCGCCAAGTCCTGACCAGCGCGCCTGACGGGCGCCTCGAGCTGCGCCAGCCGGTCGAGCGGTACAACGCCATCGTGAAGGCTCGTACTGGTGGCGAGCGCATCAACGGCAAGCAACAGGCGCCGGCCCGCCTGGGCCCCCCCGAAGGAGTCAGCAGCGAGCTGGACCAGGCCAACGCGCTGGGTCGCGAAACCAGGGAGGATCCGGGTGATCGTGAGCGGCACCGAATTCTGAAGTCCCGTCTCCGCATCCTTGATCAGCGAGGACGCGTCGTCGACGCGCCGCAGCGCGGCTGCCCGCCCTGCTGGCGTGCGGAGGGAGTCGGGGTTTCCGACTGTTGCCTCGAGGGTTGCCCGCGCGGCGGCGATCTTGGCCCGGGCGCCGCTGACGTCATGCCACGCCCATCCGGCGACCGCGGCCACCACTCCCGCTA
>JAFAUA010000500.1 GCA_019243595.1 Acidimicrobiia bacterium | reverse complement strand
GTTGTGCAGGATCTTCCCGACCACGCCTCGGCGACAGCGGGAACCAGCCGCCGTTCCCGACGCGCATGAACGACCACCGCCACCGCCACGACGAAGGCGGGCTGCGCGGGTGGCTGCGCTCGGTCCTCGGTGGCCACAGCCACGAGACGGCAGAGTCGGTCGCGTCCGCGCTCGAGGCCCATGGCGATGCGATGCGAGCGCTCACGATCTCCCTCATCGTCCTTGCCGTCACCGCCGCAATGCAGCTGGGCGTCCTGGTCGTCAGCGGGTCTGTCGCGCTTCTCGCGGACACGATCCACAACTTCGCCGACGCCCTCACGGCTGTTCCCCTCGGCGTCGCCTTCTGGATCGGGCGCCGGCCTGGATCGAAGCGCTACACCTATGGCTACGGGCGGGCAGAGGACCTGGCGGGGATCTTCATCATCGCCGTCATCGCCCTGTCCTCAGCCCTCGCCGGCTCGGAGGCGATAAGCCGCCTCGCCCACCCCCGTCCGGTGTCGAACCTGGCGTGGGTCGCCGCGGCGGGGGCTATCGGATTCGCCGGCAACGAGCTCGTCGCCGTCTATCGCATCAAAGTCGGCCGGCGTGTCGGCTCAGCCGCTCTCGTCGCCGACGGCCGCCACGCGCGCACTGACGGGCTGACATCGCTGGCGGTTGTTCTCGGCGCTGTCGGCACCGGCTTCGGCTGGAAGCTGGCCGACCCGGTCATCGGCCTGGCGATCACCGGCGCCATCCTCGTCGTGCTGCGCTCGGCGGCACGCGACATCTACCGCCGTCTCATGGACAGCGTCGAGCCCGGGCTTGTGGACCAGGTGAGCGAAGTGGCAGGTGCGGTGCCCGGCGTCGAGGCGGTCGAGTCGGTGCGGATTCGCTGGGTCGGCCACGAGTTGTGGGCCGAGTTGGAGGTGGTCTCCGATTGCGACGTCAGCCTGGCTGATGCTCACGACATTGCCCAAGAGACGCACCACCAACTGCTGCACGACATCCCCCGCCTCGCGCGGGCGACTATTCACTCGAACCCCTGCGGCCACGACGGTCGTGACCATCACGCGGCGACGGCCCACCACTTTCCGCGCCGACTCGTTCGAAACGCCGGCCCGCTGGGTCGACATCGATGATCGGAGGTGAGCGTGCTCTTTGTTTCAGTGTTGTTGGCGGCAGTCGCCGCCGTTCTTGTCATCGCCGCGCCTGGCGCCGTCCGCAGCGGCAGGGCGGGTGGCCTTCTTGCGGCCGCGGTCGTCGTCACCGCGATCGTCAACATCGTCATCCTCGCGTCCACGCATGAAAGCGCGACCCAGGTCTTGTGCTCGGTTACAAGCGGCCTGCTGATCGGCACGCTGTACCGCTGGTCGTTCGCGCTCCGACAGGCCCAGCGCCGACGTCAGTCCAACTCGCCCGGTCGCCCGTCGAAAGAGGATCGCTGAGCGATGGTCGTCCGGCGACCGTTTCCAACCAGGGGAGTCCTTCGGCGCCCGCCCATCCGGCCCGTCGACCTGTTGGTCGGCGCGGGCGTCGTCGCGCTGCTGTTCGGGGTGCTGCGGCTGGGCGAGTCGATGAACGTCTCGTTCGTCCCCACCCGGGCCTCCGAGCAGATCTCGACCAACCCCGCGAACCTTCCCTATTACGCGGCCCGGTCGCTGCTGCGGATGTTCATCGCCCTGGGGCTCTCTCTTGTCTTCACCTTCGTCTACGGCACGGCCGCGGCCCGACTCCGCCGCGCCGAGAAAGTCCTGATCCCGGTACTCGACATCCTCCAGTCGGTGCCCATCCTGGGCTTCCTGTCGATCACGGTGACGGGCTTCATCGCCCTGTTCCCCGGCTCCACCCTGGGCCTGGAGTGCGCAGCGATCTTCGCCATCTTCACGTCCCAGGCATGGAACATGACCTTCAGCTTCTACCACTCACTGATCACCCAGCCCCGCGAGCTCGACGAGGCGGCGCGCCTCTACCGGCTGACCAAATGGCAGCGCTTCTGGCGCCTCGACGTGCCGTCCTCGATGATCGGCCTGGTCTGGAACGGGATGATGAGCTTCGGCGGCGGCTGGTTCTTCCTGGCCGCGTCAGAAGCCATCAGCGTGCTGAATCACCACTACACCCTGCCCGGTATCGGCAGCTACGTGGCTGCCGCGGTCGCCGAGGGGTCGCTGGGGAAGGTCGGCATCGCCATCGTCGTGATGATCGTCATGGTCATCGCCGTGAACGTGTTCTTTTGGCGGCCGCTGGTGGCGTGGGCCGAGAAGTTCCGCATGGAGGAGTCCGAGGCCGCCGAGCGCCCGCGCAGCCTGGTGCTCGACACGCTCCGGCGCTCCCAGCTCCCCGCCGCCCTCGGGCGGGCGACGCGCCCCGTCGGCCGAGCACTTGATCGCCTGAGCCGTCCCTTCGGCCTCGCCGACTACCCGCTGACGACCGATCCCGGCCGCCAACGCGCCGGCGACGTCGCCTTCTCAGTGGTCGTCGGCGCGGTCGCGGTCTTTGGCGCGTGGCGGGGCCTCGCCTACATCGGCAACACCATCGGCTTCGGCGAGTTCCCCCACGCCCTGGGCTTGGGGGCGATCACCTTCGGCCGCGTCGTTGTTCTTTTGGTGTTCGCGACGCTGGTGTGGGTGCCGATCGGCGTAGTCATCGGCATGAGCCCGCGCCTCGCCCGCTACGCCCAGCCCATCGTGCAGGTCCTGGCCAGCTTCCCCGCCATCCTGCTGTTTCCGTTCGCCACCGTCGCCTTCATCGATCTGGGCATCAGCCTCAACCTGGGCGGGATCCTCCTGATGGCCCTGGGCGCCCAGTGGTACATCCTGTTCAACGCCATCGCCGGGGGCATGTCGGTCCCCACCGACCTGCGGGAGATGAGCGCCAACTTCGGGCTGCCGCGGCGGCAACGCTGGCAACGACTCATCCTGCCCGCCATCTTCCCCTTCTACGTGACCGGCGGGATCACCGCGGCGGGCGGCGCGTGGAACGCGTCGATCGTCGCTGAGGTCGTGGACTTCGGCCACCATCACCTGGCGGCCAGCGGCCTGGGCGCCTACATCACCGATGCGACCGCCAAGGGCGACTTCCCCCGCATCCTGACCGGCGTGGTCGTGATGAGCCTGTACGTCGTGGGACTGAACCGCCTGGTGTGGCGACGCCTGTACCGGCTGGCCGAGACCCGCTATTCGCTGTGAGCCCCGAGGAGACACGATGACCGACGTCCAAGCACGAGGTGTGGCCGACGGCCCCGCCGCCCCCACGACGATCGTCGAAGTCGACGGCGTCACCAAGAGCTTCACGACGCCCGAGGGCCAGCCCCTCCCCGTGCTCGAGGACGTCTCCCTCACCCTCGCCGAGGGCGAGATCGTGGCCCTGTTGGGCAAGTCGGGCTCGGGCAAGTCGACGCTCCTGCGCTGCATCGCCGGGCTGATCGCGCCCTCGAGTGGGAAGGTCCTCTACCGCGGCCGCCCCGTCACGGGGGCGAATCCCGGGGTGGCGATGGTCTTCCAGAGCTTCGCCCTGCTCCCCTGGCTGACCGTGCGCCAGAACGTCGAGCTGGGCCTCGAGGCGAGGGGCGTACCGCTGGAGAAGCGTCACCAGCAGGCCGAGCGGGCCATCGACCGGATCGGCCTCGACGGCTTCGAGTCCGCCTACCCCAAGGAGCTCTCCGGCGGCATGCGCCAGCGGGTGGGCTTCGCGCGTGCCCTCGTCGTCGAGCCCGACGCCCTGCTGATGGACGAGCCCTTCTCCGCCCTCGACGTGCTCACGGCCGAGAACCTGCGGACCGAGCTGCTGCGCATGTGGGAGACGCGGGACTTCCCGACGAAGGCCATGCTCATCGTCACCCACAACATCGAAGAGGCGGTACTCCTGGCCGACCGCATCTTCGTGCTTGCCGCCAACCCCGGCCGCATCCGCACCGAGCTTTCGGTGGAGCTCGGGCGCCCCCGGGATCGCCGCGATCCGGCGTTCGTGCGCCTGGTCGACGAGATCTACGGGATCATGACCGAGCGGGAGGAAGCCGTCGTAGCTCCCGCGCAGGCCGAGGTTTCGGCCCCCGCGTCGCCAACCGACCAGCCCCTTCCCGCAGCTACGGTCGGCGGCTTGGCGGGCCTGTTGGAGATCCTCGCGGCGCGCGGCGGGCGCGAAGACCTGCCGGTGCTGGCCAGCGAGCTGACCTTCGAGGTCGACGACCTGCTGCCGATCGTCGATGCCGCCGACTTGCTCGACCTGGCCGTGGTCGACGAGGCCGACCTGGAGCTCACCGAGGCCGGCCGCACGTTCGTGCAGGCCGACATCCTCGTCAGCAAGGAGATCTTCGCCAAGCAGGCCCAGAAGCGGGCACCCCTCGTGCGCGCCATCTGCAAGTCGCTGGCCAACACGAAGGACGGCACGCTTGGCGAGAGCTTCTTTCTGGACCTCCTGCGACGAGGGTTCGCCGAGGACGAAGCGCGCCACCAGCTCGACATCGCCATCGACTGGGGTCGCTACGGCGAGTTGTTCGAATACGACGCCAACTCGGGACAGCTCACGCTGGAGACAGGGAGTGCCGACGAACCCGCCGCCTGATCGACAGCCAGCGCGGCTCCGGCGGCGGTGTCGTGCCGTGGCAGGGGCCGGCGCCCTTGCGGTCCTCGCGTTGACGACCGCGGCGGCTGGCGCCCCGGCACGAGGAGCCCCGGGGTCGTGGGAGTTCGCGGCTAACACGGGCCGGTTGCTCTTCGTCGACCACTCGTTCACGCACCACGTTGACCATGCGCGAGATGTCGTCACCAACGCGTTCGTCGATCCCAAGCTCGACGACCTCGCGCCGCAGACGGGCTCGGGCGCCAAGCCGACGCCGCATAACAACGTCATGCTGCTCGCCGTCGTAGGAGGCGTCGTCGCCGCGGTGCTGCTCGCGGTCGGGATTGGGCTCGTGCGCGTGTGGCGCCGGCGATGAGCCTCACGCGGCAACGACGAGAACCATCGGTCAGGTGGTGGTTGGGGTGCGCCGCCCGGGACCTGGTCCGGTAGCGGCTCGTGCATCCGTCCATCGCCCTGATTTGCTTTCCGGTCATCTTCGTCGGCGAGCTACCGGACAAGACGATGTTCGCCAGCCTTGTGATGGCGACGAAGGGTCGCCCTCATCACGTCTGGGTGGGTGCGGCCGGTGCGTTCGTGGTGCATGTGGCCATAGCGACGACCATCGGCGTCGCGCTCTTCGCCGTGCTTCCCCATCGTGCGGTCGAGGCTGTCGTCGCCGTGCTGTTCTTGCTTGGTGCCGTCTACGCGTGGCGGGAGGGCACCAGGGACGAGGAGGAGCTGGCCGACCAGGAGGCATCGCGCCACGGTGTGATCCTCACGGCGTTCATCGTCATCTTTGTTGCGGAGTGGGGCGACCTGACCCAGATATTGACGGCCAACCTCGCCGCCAAATACCACTCGGCCCTGTCAGTCGCCGTTGGCGCCGTGCTTGCTCTGTGGGCGGTTGCTGGACTCG
>JAFAUA010000414.1 GCA_019243595.1 Acidimicrobiia bacterium | reverse complement strand
CCCCGCGAACTGCACGAGACCGAGGGGACCCTTGCGGGCCAAGTCGCCCGTGCGGAGCCAGCCGTCCTCGGTGATCGTCTCCTTCGTCGCGTCGTCTTTGCCGTGATATCCCTTCATCACGCCCGGGCCCTTCACCACCAGTTCGCCAACCTGGCCGATGCGTACGTCGTCGCCGCTCTCGTCGTCGATCACGCGGAGGCGATAACCGGGAAGGGGCGAGACGACATTGCTGGCGAATGGCAGGTTCATGAGCGGCAGCGAGAACCGGATGGCGACGCCGCCACCGAGTTCCACCATCCCGTAGCCGTCGACGAACGCTGCTTCGCCGACCGACGCGCCCACGACGGGCAGGGTGGCGGTGGCGCCCATCTTCTTGAACTTGCGGATGAGCTCCTCGGGCATGACGTCGGCGCCCGACGCCCACAGCCGCACGGAACGGAGGTCGCGCTCCTCGGCGCCGGCCTCGACCATCATCCGGTACATGGCGGGCACGCCGATGAACATCGTGGCCCGCCGCTCCTCGATGGCGTCAAGGGCCTTGTCGGGACGGAACTTCGGCAGCAAAAACACGGGGATGCCCCCGCAGGCCAGCATCAGGAGAATGCTGAATCCGGCGATGTGGGCGACGGGCATCCCGGAGACGCACTCGTCCCGGCGAAGCTGAGCCGGGTAGGCCGCCATCATCACCCCGGACCCGAGCAATGCCTTGTGGCTGAGCTTGGCGCCCTTGGGCTTGCCGGTCGTCCCGGACGTGTAAAAGATTCCGGCCACGTCGTCGGGACTCGCCGTGGCGGGCTCGACGGGCTCGCCCATGATCTCGTCGCCCGCTTGCACGGTGAGGCTGGCGCCCGAGTCGCCCTTGACGTACTCGATCTCTTCGTCCCGCATCTGCGGATTGACCGGCACGGCGATGCCGCCCGCCCTGATGATCGCCATGCAGATGAGGAAGAAGTCGTAGCCGTTGGACGCGTTGACGACGACGGGGTCGCCGGCGCTGATCTTGTCCCGAATGCCGCCCGACATCCGCGCCACCCGGTCGGCGGCCTCGGCGAACGTGAGCTTCAGCCCGGAGTCGTCCTCCTCGACCAGGGCAGCCTCGCCATTGGCCTTGGCCAGACGATCGAACAGGTCGGCCAGGGTGACATCACCCGAGAATGCGACACGAAAACGCTCGAGCTGGTTCACGTACCCCTCCTACCCCTCAGTTCAATTCACAGTCTTGCCGGTCGGCGCCGTTTGCACCTAGGCGAGGTCGAGGCCGGTGACGTCGTTGCTCTCCGCGATCTTCCCCAGCGACGACTCCAGATCGCACTGGGGACCTGCTTTCAGGTCGGCCTCGATCGTCAGCCCGTCGTCGTCCCGCCGGATCGACATGGCTTTCACGTCACAGCCGTCGATCTCGTGGAGCGCAGATACAAGCTCGCTGGGATTGGCGCCGTGACGTAAGTGAATGATCACGGTCTGGAGGCTCCGGGCCAGGCGGCGCCGCACCCATCCACGCGGTGCCCGCAGGAAGATCAGCGACAGGAGCAGGGCCACAGTGGTCGCGACCGCGGCGAAGAAGCTCCCGAGGCCGCAGGCAAGCCCGATGGCGGCACTGGCCCACAAGCTGGCGGCCGTGGTCAGGCCCCGGATCGACGCTCCTTCTTTCAGGATGGCCCCCGCTCCGAGGAAACCGACCCCGACGACGACCTGTGACGCGACGCGCGAGACGTCGATCTGATAGTTGTTCGTGTTGCGGCCCGCGACATACGCGTCGAAGCCGTGGACCGAGATCAGGCCGAAAAGAGCCGCACCCAATCCGACGGTGATGTGCGTGCGCAGGCCCGCGGGCTGGCCGGCGATCTCGCGCTCGACACCCACAGCGCCCACGAGCGCGACCGCGACAACGAACCGCACGACGATGTCGCCCCAGCCGACCGCAGGTTTGGCGAGGGCCGCGGCGGCGAGCACTGCGGCCTACCCGATCTTCTTGAGGGGCGCCCAAGCGAGGAGCAGGCGCTTCTCCCCAACGCTCGCGAAGCGCACGATGCCCTCGGCTTTGTCACCGTCGCCGATGACCTCGATCACCACGCCTTCGCCCCACTTGCCGTGCATCACATCGTCACCTACCCGCAATCCAAGATTCTCAGCCCCCGTCGTGCGAGCAGGCGTCGCGCCACGGCCGCGCATGACCGAGTCGACGATGCTGGCCCTGCCCCGCTCCGACATACGTGCTTGGCGTCCGCCCTCCACCATCCGCGTGAGGTGCTCGGGGATCTCGTTGAGGAAGCGGCTGGGCGGGTTGTACTGCGTCGAGCCGAAAAGCGATCGGCTCCACGCGTTCGAGATGTACAGCCGTTCGCGCGCACGAGTGATGCCGACGTAACAGAGACGGCGCTCCTCCTCCAGCTCGTCGGGCTCGCCGAGAGAGCGAAGGTGGGGGAACACACCGTCCTCGAGACCGACGATGAACACGCTCGGGAACTCCAGCCCTTTCGCCGTGTGCAACGTCATGAGCACAACGCTGGAGTCGTCCTCGGTCAGCTCGTCCTGGTCGGCGACCAGGCTCACGGCCTCGAGGAACTCCTCGATCGTCTCGTGCTCGCCCGCCACCCCGACCAGTTCGGCCAAGTTCTCCAGCCGGCCCTGCGCCTCGAGGG
>JAFAUA010000387.1 GCA_019243595.1 Acidimicrobiia bacterium | reverse complement strand
TGCCGACCAGCAGTTGCTGGCCGAGACGACGCGGCGGTTCCTCGAGCAGGAATGCCCGATCGCGGAGGTGCGTCGCCTCCACGACGAGGTGGCCGGAGGGTTCGAGCCTGACTACTGGCGGCGCGGCGCCGAGCTCGGCTGGACGTCGATGGTCGTGCCCGAGGAGCACGGCGGCGGCAGCGTCTCGGGCGACGGCATCCGCGACCTCGCCATCGTCGTCGAGGAAGCCGGTCGGGCGCTGGCGCCCGGTCCGATCGTGCCCACCAACGTCGTGGCGTTCGCGATCGCCCAAGGCAACAACGACGCTCTCGCGAAGGAGCTGCTCCCGGGGATCGCGGCTGGCGAGCTGCGCGCCGCCAACACTGGGCCGACGACGCTGGAGCTCATGGACGGCTCTCGTCTTTCGGGCGTCGTCGCACCGGTGCAGGACGCGCAGGTTGCCGACCACGTGCTGGTGACGACACGCGACGGCACCCAGGTGGTCATCGCGTGCGACGCCAAGGGCGTCTCGGTGGAGCCGCTGCGCGCCCACGACGTCACGCGCCGCTTCGCCCGCCTCCGCTTCGACAACGTCGAGGTGGCGGAGTCGGCGGTCGTCACGAAGGCGGCCGTCGACCGACAACTGGCCCTGACACTCGCCATGCAGTGCGCCGACTCGGTCGGCGCCACCGACGTCGCGTACGCCATGACGCTGCAGTACGTGAAGGACCGCAAGTCGTTCGGACGTCCGATCGGCTCGTACCAGGCGCTCAAACACCGGCTGGCCGACATGCTGCTCTGGCTCGAGTCCTCAAAGGCGGCGACGGTGGCCGCGGTGAATGCGGTGCAGGCCGATCGCGATGCGCTCCAGACGGCACGAGTGGCCAAGGCCTACGTCGCCAACCGGTGTCCGGCGATCATCCGCGACTGCTTGCACATGCACGGCGGCATCGGATTCACCTGGGAGCACGACATTCATCTGTATCTGCGCCGGGTCGACTTGAACGCCACGTTGCACGGTGGTGTCGACGAGCAGCTCGACGCCCTCGCCCCCGCCATCGGGTTCTGAGGAGACGGCATGAGCGACGATCTGCACGACTACCGCCAGCGGCTGCGCTCGTGGCTGGCGGACAACATCGACCGCTACGAGGGCGAGGACCCGGACCTGGGGGCCGACATCAGTCCCGAACGGGTGGCCCAAGCACGCCGTATCCAGGCCAAGCTCTACGACGCCGGGTACGCCGGCTTCACGTTCCCCAAGGAGTACGGGGGCCAGGGCCTGACCCCCGACCACGAGCGCGTCTATCTGGAAGAGGTCGTCGGCTACCACGTCCCGACGCGGCTGTTCGGCGTGTCGATCAACATCCTGGGCGCGACCGTCGCCGAGTTCGGCACCCACGAGCAGAAGGCGCGCCATGTCCCCCGCATCCTCCGAGGTGAGGAGCTGTGGCTGCAGCTGCTGTCCGAACCGGGCGGCGGCTCCGACCTGGCGGGCCTGCTCATGTCGGCCGTTCGCGACGGCGACAACTACGTCGTCAACGGCCAGAAGATCTGGAGCAGCGGAGCCCACTTCGCCGACTTCGCCATCTGTCCCGTGCGCACCGACTGGAACGTGCCGAAGCACAAAGGCATCTCGGTACTTATCGTCGACCTCCGCGCACCGGGGGTCGAGGTGCGCCGCATCAAGCAGGTCAACGGCGAGGCGCACTTCTGCGAGGAGTTCTTCACTGACGTCCTCGTCCCGGCGTCGAACCTCATCGGCGAGGAGAACGAGGGCTGGCGCGTGCTGCGGGGTCTGCTGGCCATCGAGCACGCGTGGGTCGGCCGCGGCGGCGCCAAGCGCCCCGACTTCCGCCAGGACGTGAACGACATGGTCGCCCTGGCGAAGGCCCAAGGCCTGGCCGACGACGTCGGCGTTCGCCGGCGGGTGACCGATCTACACGTCGGCCTGCAGGTGCAGCGATGGACATCCGACCGGGTGTCGCGAGCCGTCGCCCACCACGGCTTCCACCACGACTACGGCAGCCTGCTCAAGCTGGGCAACGACGACCTTTCCCTGCGCGGCGGCGAGCTGGGCCTCGCACTTGCCGGCGCCGACGGCCTGACCTGGGACCTGGCCGACAACGCCGGCGGAGCGTGGGCCCACGCCTATCTCACGAGCCGGAGCGCGCCGATCGGCGGGGGCACGACGGAGATCCTGCGCAACAACGTCAGCGAGAAGGTGCTGGGCCTACCCCGCGAACAGAGCGTCGACCGCGACGTCCCGTTCAACCAGGTGCCTCACAACTAAGACGGCAGCTGGAGCGAGGACGCGCTTGCGCCCTAGGAGCGCACCACACCCGCGAGCTCGAGCACCTTCGCTGGCGGCAGGTACTGCTCGAGCACCTTCGCGCCCAGCGGCGCCAGCGCATCGGCAATGGCGTTGCCGAGAGTCGCTGGCGCGGCGATGGCGCCGCCCTCGCCGACACCCCTGAAGCCGAACTCCCCTTCAGGATCCGTCTCGAGGTGGTCAACCTCGATTGGCGGGATCTCAGCCGAGGTCGGCAGGAGGTAATCCATGAACGTGCTGGAGAGGAAGTTGCCGTCCTGGTCGTAGGCGGCCCGCTCATAGAGCACCTCGCCGATCCCCTGGGCCACGCCACCGCGCACCTGACCCTCGACGACGGCCGGGTTGATGACCCGCCCGCAGTCCTCGACGACGACATAACGCAGGATCTTCACGCCGCCGGTCTCAATGTCGACCTCGACGGTGCACGCGTGGGTTCCGCCCGTCCACCCGCTGCCGGTGATTCCCTCGCCGGTGAATCGTTCTTGCGCCTCGAGCCGCG
>JAFAUA010000210.1 GCA_019243595.1 Acidimicrobiia bacterium | reverse complement strand
GTAGCGCTCCTTGAGACCGCGCAGGATGGCGATGCTGTCTTCGACCGACGGCTCGCCGACGTACACGGGCTGGAAGCGGCGCTCGAGGGCGGCGTCCTTCTCGATGTGCTTGCGGTACTCGTCGAGCGTGGTGGCGCCGATGAGGCGCAGCTCGCCGCGCGCCAGCAACGGCTTGATCATGTTGCCGGCGTCCATCGCCCCTTCGGCGGCGCCGGCCCCGACGATCGTGTGCAGCTCGTCGATGAAGGTGACGACCTCGCCCTCGGCGTCGGTGATCTCCTTGAGTACGGCCTTGAGGCGCTCCTCGAACTCGCCGCGGTACTTCGACCCGGCCACCATCGAACCGAGGTCGAGCGCGATCACGCGCTTGTTCTTCAGGCCTTCGGGCACGTCACCCTCGACGATGCGCCGAGCGAGACCCTCGACGATGGCGGTCTTGCCGACGCCGGGCTCACCGATCAGCACCGGGTTGTTCTTGGTGCGCCGGGAGAGCACCTGGATGACGCGCCGGATCTCTTCGTCCCGGCCGATGACCGGGTCGAGCTTGCCCTGGCGGGCCGCCTCGGTGAGATCACGGCCGTACTTCTCGAGCGCCTGGTACTGCTCCTCGGGGTTCTGGCTGGTGACCCGGTGGCTGCCGCGGACCTCGCGCAGGATGTTCAAAAGGTCGTCGCGCGACACGCCGACCTTGTCGGCCATCGCCAGCAGGAGGTGCTCGGTCGACAGGTACTCGTCGTGCAGCTCGGTGCGCTCGGCGTCGGCCGCATCGACCGTGTCACGCAGGGCCCGGGAGAGCTGGGGCTCGGCGCCGCCGTAGGCCTTGGGCAGGCGGTCGAGAGCGTCGTTCACCCGGTTGCGCACGGTCAGCGGCGCCACCTCGGCGCGCTGGAGGACGGCCAGCACCACGCCGTCCTTCTGGCCGAGCAGGGCGGCCAGCAGGTGGTCGGGGGTGACCTCGGGATTGCTCCGGGCCCGGGCGTTGTCGATGGCGGCCTGAAAGGCCTCCTGGGTCTTCAGCGTCCAGCGGTTCGGATCAAGGGGCATGCGGGGACCTCTAGTAGAAAAGTTGTTACCATCTATAGCAACTTCGGGCGGGCCCAATCTCTTCCCGCAGGACGAGGAGAAGACGGAATCCGGCGAGGCGCCCCAGGCGAGCCGGCAGCCGGCGCTCCAGGCGCACGAGCGGCCCGCTCCACCGCTGCGGGAGCAGCGACCACGGCCGGAACCCACCTGATAGGGGGTAGGCGAGAGGCCCGAACCAATCCGCGTGGACGAGCTCGAAGCCCACTTCGGCGAGACGGCGGCGGTCTCGCCCGGCGAGGAGGGTGGGCACGGCCTGGTTCGATTCGAAGGGATCCCGGCGGGGGTCGGGCTCGCCGGCTTCCAACGGATCGGCCCGCAGGTCGACGGGTTCGGGATGACCGAGCCGGAACGCCAAACGGCTGACGGGCGTGATCGCGGGCTCGACGAGCACGACGCGCCCGCCCGGGCGGAGGACCCGTCTTGCCTCGTCCAGGAACCGTCGGGGGTACTCGACGTGATGCAGGACGTCGACGCCGACCACGTTGTTCACCGTTCCTCGGCGGAACGGCAGGCGCTGGGCGTCGGTCACCAGATCCAGCCACGGCGCCGGCACGATGTCGGTGGCGAGGACGCCCGGCAGGCACGACTTGAGGTTGCCCGATCCCGCGCCCACCTCCACGCTCCGCCCCGGACGCATCCACGCCGCCATGCGGTCGTAGTAGTCCTCGTAGACGACTCGCAGCGCCGACTTTGCTTGCCAGACGGCGCGGGCCTCCTCAGGGGTGAGCGCGTGCTCCAACGCGTGTTACAGCGCCTTGAGGCGGCGGTAGGCCACGCCCGTCATGCGCGCCAAAAGGAGGCCGTGGCGGAACCGCGAGATCTGGGTGGTGCCGTATGTCCGAGCTCGATAGCGGACAGGGATCTCGACAATCTTGAGGTTCTGCTTGGCCGCGCCGAAGATGAGGTCGAAGTCGCCGAACGGATCGAAGTCGCCGAAGTACTGACGGCCCTGCTCGATGCGCGCGTAGGTCTCCTGCGTGAGGACCTTCGTGCCACACAGCGTGTCGGTGATCCGCTGATGGAGCATCCAGCTGAACAGCAGTGAGAAGAGCTTGTTGCCCGCTGTGTTGAGGGCGCGCATGGCGTCTTCCTCGAGCGGATACACGAGCCTCGACCCCATCACCAGCTCGCCTTTGCCCGACACGATCGCGTCGTAGAACTTCGGCAGGTCCTCTGGCGGGGTCGTCAGGTCGGCATCGAGAATCATCAGCAGATCGCCGCGCGCCACGTCGAAGCCGGCCCGGACGGCATCGGCCTTCCCCACGCCAGGTTGGCGCACGAGCTTGATGTCGAGCTCGGGGTACTTGTCGATGACGCGCTCGATCATGGCCGCCGTCTCATCGGTGCTATGGCCCTCGACGAACACGATCTCCTGGTCGTCGGCCATCCGGGGGATCCGTTCGACGGCGGCGAAAATGTTGCCTTCCTCATTGCGCGCCGGGATGACCACGCTCACGGACCTCGGGCCCGCCGCTCGCCGAACAGCCGAGCGCGCCACTACGTAGCTCCGGAGCGCGAGCGCCGACATCCCCGGGAGCGTGGCGACAAAACGGTTCACGGCCCGGCCGAACCCGGCCGCCCGCTTGGGGAGGAGCTGACGGGAGTCGACGCGCACGACGTCGAAGTCGGCGAGCCTGAGGATGTGGGCGATGTCCCGGCGCGAGAGCCAGTTCTGCTCGGTGCTCGGCATCTGCTGGCCAGTCCATCGGCCGACCCGCAGGACCGGCGCCCACAACCGGTTGTAGTAACTGATCAGGATCCGCGTCTCCGGCGTGCACAGTGAGTGCAGCGAGGCCAGTGTCGCTTGCACGTCGTCGAGCGAGCCGATCGTGTCCGAAAGGATGACGACGTCGAATGGCCCGCCGATGTCCTCCAACACGGACGAGTCCTCAACGTCGCCCAGCCGGAACTCGAGGTCGGGGTGGCGGCGCCGTGCCTCCTCGACCATGGCCGGACTGAAGTCGACGCCGACTCCCACGCTGGGTTGAAGCGCGGCCAACAGGCGCCCGTTCCCGCATCCCAGGTCGAGGATGCGACGGCCCGGCGGCACGACGAACCGCGTGTAGCGCTCGTCCTCCTCGTAGTAGAACGCGTTTCGGGCGATCCACTGATCGCGCTCACCGGCAAGTTGGTCGGAGAGCGCCCTGATCCGGCGTTTGCGGACCGACGTCACGACCGCTCCGCCGGTCGTGCCAAGGCGTTGGCACTCGCCATCCGGCGTTCGAGGCGGGCGACGTCGCGCTGGCCGAGCCGGCGGCGACCGTCGATCGTCCACAGGCGGTAGTCGTAGTCCGAGAAGCGAGCGAGAAGGTCGCCGATGTTCCTGCCGACGCGGTCGAAAACGAAAGGCGCCAGCTCGCACGCGATCAACGGCCGATGTTGGGACACAGTGTTGGTGGCCCCGTCCAGCACGTCGCACTCGTAGCCGTCGACATCGATCTTGATGAGATCGACGCGACGCAGGTCCAGCGTGTACACCATCGCATCGAGCGTAGAGGTGCGAGCTCCGGTGGTCGGTCCGGGGCGGCCCGGCACCACGGGGTCGAGCTCGCGTCGCCGCAACAAGGGCCAGCTGTCGACGACCGTCGGGGGCAGGACGGCGTCAGAAGATCCGAGGAGCATGACTTGTTCCGCGGTGATGTGCGGGGCCAGATCCGGATTCAGTCCGATGTTCCTCCTCAGCCGAGCGAATGCAGTCATCGACGGCTCGAAGGCCACGACCCGGCCGCGGTCACCGACGGCTCGTGCGAGATGAAGCGTGTGGGCGCCCATGTTGGCTCCCACGTCCAGGACGACCGAACCCT
>JAFAUA010000095.1 GCA_019243595.1 Acidimicrobiia bacterium | reverse complement strand
CTTCGTCGCCCATGGCGAGCAGTTCGTTCCACGCTTGTTCGCCGACCCCGACATCACCATCAGCTCCGTACACGTCGCCCGGCCCACGCTCGACGACGTGTTCATGGCCTACACGGGTCGCACAATCCGCGACGCCGAAGCGTCGGGCGCCGAACGCAACCGGGCCAATCCCTGGATGCGGTCGGGGGGACGCCGATGAGCGCGGCGCCGGCCACCGTCATCGGCGTCCGCGACGTCGGCAACTCGATCAGCGACGACATGCGGGCCGTGCGCATGATCTGGAAGCGCGAGCTGATCCGCTTCACGCGCAACAAGGTGCGCATGATCACCTCGCTCGCCCAGCCCCTGATCTACCTGTTCATTCTCGGCACGGGCCTGTCTCAACTGATCCCCGGCGGCAGCAAGATCGATTACCGCACGTTCATCTTCCCCGGCGTGCTGGGCATGACTGTGCTCTTCACGGCCATCTTCTCCGCGCTCTCGATCGTCTGGGACCGCGAGTTCGGGTTCCTCCGGGAGATGCTCGTCGCGCCGGTCCGGCGCAGCGCCTTGGTTGTGGGCAAGTGCCTGGGCGGCGCCACCGTCGCCACGTTCCAGGGCGCGGTGATGCTGATCTTCTGCGGACTGGTGCACGTCCCCTACTCGCTCACGTTGCTGCTGACCCTCGTGGCCGAGATGGCGCTTCTCGCCCTCACCCTCACCGCCTTCGGCACTGTCATCGCAGCGCGGATGGCCCAGGTGGAGACCTTCCAGGTCGTCATGAACTTCATCGTGCTGCCGATGTTCTTCCTGTCGGGCGCGGTGTTCCCGCTGAACCGCCTGCCCCGGTGGCTGTCGTTGCTCACCAAGATCGATCCGATGACCTACGCCATCGATCCCATGCGGCGGGCCGTGTTCGACCACGTCAAGATCTCACCCCACCTGGCTCGCGCCCTGAATCCCGGCATGACGTGGGGCGGGCATCGACTCCCGGTCGGCGTCGAGCTGGCGGTCGTCTCCGCCCTGACCCTGATCATGCTCGTCGCCGCCGTGGTGCAGTTCTCCCGACCGGAGTAAGCATTCGTCCGTGACGGACACGGTGAAGACAACGGTCGATGACGGCGTGGCGGTCGTGCGCCTCGACGATGGCAAGGCCAACGCCCTGAGCATGGCCGTGATCGGGGCGCTCCACGAGGCCCTCGACAAGGCGGCCGGGGATGCCACCGCCGTGTGCTTCGTCGGCAACGCCAAGGCCCTGAGCGGGGGCTTCGACCTGTCGGTGATGCGCGGTGGCGACGTCAGCGAGATGGTCGCGCTGGTCCGGGCCGGCGGCCAATTGCTGACCCGCGTCTACGGCCACCCCCAGCCGACGGTTGCGGCGCTGACCGGGCACGCCCTGGCCGCCGGCGCCCTCCTCGTGCTGTCGTGCGACACGCGCGTGAGCGGCGACGGGCCGGCGAAGATCGGCCTGAACGAGACGGCGATCGGGATGACCCTCCCTGACTTCGCCATCGAGCTCGCCCGTGATCGCCTTTCGAAGCGCTACCTCACCCGGGCGACGATCGAGGCCGAGATCTTCTCGCCCGAAGGCGCCCTCGCCGCCGGCTACGTCGACATGATCGTGGGCGCCGACGAGTGCGAGCGCACGGCCATCGACGTTGCCCGCCGTCTCGGTCAGCTCGATGCCACGGCGTACGCCGGCACCAAGAAGGCTCTGCGCCAGGACACGATCGACCGCATCCTCCCAACCCTCGAGTCGGCGACTGTCTAGACGTCGACCTTGACGGGGAGTGTGTGAAGGCCGCGCAGCACCGCACTCTTGATGCGATGCGGCGTGCCTGCCGGTGTGACCGCTCGTGTGCGGCTGAACAGGTTTCCAGCGCGATGCGCCCCTCGGGGCGCGCGAGAGGGGCCCCGATGCAGTGGTGGATGCCGTTGCCGAAGCCCAGGTGATCGTTGGGATCCCGATCTAACCGGAACTCGTTGGGCGCGTCGAAGTGGCTCGGGTCCCGGTTGGCCGAGCCGATCAGAGTCAGCACCTTGCTGCCTTTGGGGATGACGGCCTCGCCGTTGGTGACTTCGGTCGTGGTCAGCCGGATCAGGCCCTGACCCGGGTTGTCGTAGCGCAGCGTCTCCTCGATGACGGACGCGGCGAGCGTTGGATCGGCACGCAGCCGATCGGCGACGTCGGACCGGTCGAAGAGAGCGAGCATGGCGTTGGCGACAAGGTTGGTCGTCGTCTCGTTGCCGGCGACGAGCAAAAGGATGCAGAACGTGACCAGCTCCGGTACGCCGAGCCGGTTCTCTTCGTCTCCGGTCACGAGCAGGCTGATCAGGTCGTCACCCGGTGCGGAACGGCGCTTGCGGACGACGCCGGCGAAGAAGACGATGATCTCTGCGCCACTGCGGAGCATCCGGCGGATGCTGCCGCCGCTCACCAGCCCGCCGACCAGGTCGTCGGACCAGCGCTTGAAGTCCTCGCGTCGCTCCGCGGGCACGCCGAGCATCTCGGCGATGACCGTCGTCGGGAGCGGCGACCCAAGGCAACGCACCAGGTCGACAGGGCCGGACCGTGCTTGATCGCGCAGGTCGTCGACCAACGCTTCGGTGATCTGGCGAATCCGGGGCTCCCACTCGGCGATCATCCGCGGCGTAAAGGCCTTGCTGATCTTGCGTCGGAGCACGGTGTGTTCGGGCGGATCGCTCGTGAGTAGCACCCGGGCCCAGGGCAGGCGTCCCCCCAGGGCGGCCAATCGCCGTGGGATCCTCATCGCCGGGTTGAACGGATTCACCCTCATGTCGTCGGCCAGACCCCGCAGATCCGAGGAGAACGTCTCGGCGTCGCGAAGGGCGGCTAGCACGTCGTCGTAGCGACTCAGCACCCAGAATCGGATGTCCGGCAGATAGGCCACTGGGGCCTCGGCGCGCAGACGCGCGTACGTCGGATAGGGGTCGGCGATGACTGCGGGATCGTTGAGGTCGAACCCGACGGGCACTCGCCACCTGAGGTCCACGATTGCACGCTAAGCCCGCTGCCGCGGGTTGGACGACTAGCTCAGGACGCGGCGGCGGAAGCCTTTGAGGCCCTGCCAGAGGAACAGCGCGCTGAAGCCCAGCAGCACCGGATAGATGACGTACAGGTGCATGTGGTGGGCCGGTGTCAGCGCGGCACGGAAGCCCTCTGTGACGTAGATCAGGGGGTTGACGAGGACGAGCGTCTGCAGCCACGACCAGCCGGCGATCTTCACCGGCGACAGCGCCGTCCACGCGTAGTACGTACCGCCGAGGAACGTCATGGGGATGACGATGACGCCGAACAGCATCGGCACGGTCCGCGGGTCGAAGCGCGTCCCGAACGTCATGCCCAGCGACGAGCACATGATGCAGGCCAACGGGATCATGATCAGCAGCTGCAGCCAGTGCACCGACAGGTGCACGTGGATGTCCTTGGAGTGCACCACCCATGCGATCGGAAAGACGATCAGCGCCGCCAGCAGCCCCTGCAGGGCACCCGAGGCGATCTTCTCGATGGCGACGAAGGACACCGGCAGCGGCGCCATCACCCGGTCCTCGATCTCGCGTGTGTACCCGAACTCCTGCACCATCGGGAGTGCGACGGCCTGAATGCCCTGGAACATGATCGACAGGCCGACGACGCCGGCGATCAGCACGGTGGCGAACGCCGACTCCCCGGCCGCTCCCCGGCCGCTCCCGATGCCCTGGCCGATGGTCGGGAACACGTACAAGAACACGAACACCAGCAGGAACGGCTGCAGGATCGTGCGGGGCAGGAACTCCTTGAGGTTC
>JAFAUA010000088.1 GCA_019243595.1 Acidimicrobiia bacterium | reverse complement strand
CTCGATGCCGATCTTGCGGACTTCCTGGGGGTTGTCGGCCACCGGCTCCAGTCGGTCGGCCAGCCACTGCGGCCACGTCGCCCCGTTCAACAACGTGAACCGCTCCGCGGTGGCGGCGTTGATGATGGGAAAGAGGCTCGGGATGACGGGCGTGTCGACGCCAAGGGCCTCCAACTCATCGACCATCCGGAAGTAGTGGTCGGCGGTCCAGAAGAACTGGGTGATGGCGAAGTCGGCGAGGCGCAGCTTCTCCGCCAAGTAGCGCCGGTCGCTCTCCCGGCTCGGCGACTTCGGGTGAACTTCGGGAAAAGCGGCGACGCCGATCGAGAAGTCACAGGTCTCGCGGGCGAGCTCGATCAGCTCCGCCGCGTAGGTGAAATCGCCCTCGTCCGGTCCTTCGAGGGGAGGATCGCCTGCCAACGCGAGGACGTTGTCGAGCCCCTCGTCGCGATACCGAACCAGCAGACCCTCGATCTCGTCGCGGGTCTGGCCGACGCAGGTGAGGTGCGGCATGGCCACCATCGACGTGTCGTGGTGGATGTAGAGCACGCTCTCGAGGGTGTTGTCGCGCGTGGAGCCGCCCGCTCCGTACGTCACCGAGCAGAACGACGGCCCGAGCGGCTCGAGCTCGAGGAGAACCTTCTGCTGGTTGCGGACGGCCTCTTCGGTCCGCGGCGGCGGAAACTCGAACGAGTACGTGCGCCCAGCGGCCAGCAGGTCGGCGATCTTCGCCATCGGGAGAGGCTACCGACGCCGGTTAGGAACGCCGCTTTGACGCGGCGAGCACGGTGTTCTTCAGCAGCATCGCCCGCGTCATCGGACCGACGCCGCCAATGCGGGGCGTGATCCACCCCGCCACCTCGGCGACCGACTCCTCGACATCGCTGATGACCTTCTTGCCGTCCATGGTGACGCCGGCACCGACCACGGCTGCGCCGGGCTTCACCATGTCGGGCTTCACCAGCCCGGGCGCGCCGGCGGCCGCGACCAGGATGTCGGCCTGGCGGGTCAGGGCGCCGAGGTCCTGAACGCCGGTATGGACAACGGTGACGGCGGCGTTGGCGTGCTCGCGCTTCAGCGCCAGCAGGTTGGCGAGCGGCCGCCCGATGGTCAGCCCCCGCCCGATGATGACCACGTGCTTGCCCTCGATCTCGACGCCGTGGCGAACGAGCAGTTCGACGATGCCGGCGGGCGTGCACGCGATCGGACCGAGGTTGCCCATGACCAGGCGGCCGAGGTTGACCGGATGCAGGCCGTCGACGTCCTTCTCGGGGTCGACGGCCAGCAGCGATTGCAGCTCGTCGAGCTGCTTGGGCAGCGGCAGCTGCACGAGGAACGCGTCGATGTCGGGATTCGCGTTGTACTCGGCGATGAGCTTGAGCAGCCGGTCCTGGGTCGTGTCCTCGCGCAGGTGCTCGCCGAAGGAGCGGATCCCGATCTCCTCGCAGTCCTGGTGCTTGAGGCGCACATACGACGCACTGGCCGGGTTGTCGCCGACGAGGATCGTGCCAAGCCCGGGCGTGACGCCGACCTGCTCGAGTGACGCCACCTCCTCGGCCAGCTCGGCCCGGATGGCGGCGGCAATCGCCGCCCCGTCGAGAATCGCCGCCCCCATCAGTGGCGGAAGTGCCGTTCGCCGGTGAAGACCATCGCCAAGCCGTGCTCGTCGGCGGCGGTGATGACTTCCTCGTCGCGGAGCGAATTCCCCGGCTGGATGACGGCGCCAATACCCGCGGCGGCGAGCTCGTCGATGTTGTCGCGGAAGGGGAAGAAGGCGTCACTGGCGCACGCCCCTCCCTGCGCGCGGCCGTCGGCCTTGCGGGCGGCGATCCGCACCGAGTCGACGCGGTTCTGCTGCCCGGCCCCAATGCCGAGCGCCTGGCCGTTCTTCACGAAGGCGATGGCGTTGGACTTGACCCACGCGCACACGCGCCAGGCCAGTTCGAGGTCGCGCCACTGGTCGTCGTTGGGCTGGGCCTTGGTGACGACCCGCCAGTCGGGCCGCTGACTCACGAAGTGGTCGGGCTCCTGCACGAGGAGGCCGGCGTCGATCGAGCGGAGGTCGAAGCGCGGGCGGCCGGGGGCCTCCGCTTCGAGCACGCGGAGGTTCTTCTTGGCGGTGAGCACTTCGAGGGCACCGGCCTCGTAGCCGGGGGCGACGATGACCTCGGTGAAGACGGGCGCCAACGCCTCCGCCATGGCGACGCTGACCGGGCGGTTGGACGCCACGATGCCGCCGAAGGCCGACACCGGGTCGCACTCGTGGGCACGCGTGTAGGCCGTCTCGATGTCGCCCGCCACCGCCGCGCCACAGGGGTTGGCGTGCTTGATGATCGCGACCGCCGGGCCGTCGCCGAGGTCGTGCACGAGACGCCACGCCGCTTCGGTGTCGTAGAGGTTGAGGTACGACAGCTCCTTGCCGCCGTGCTGGGTCATCGAGTCCCACCACCCGCGCTGGCCGACCTCGCGGTAGCGGGCGGCCTGCTGGTGGGGGTTCTCGCCGTAGCGCACCTCCTGGGCCCGGTCGAGAGCCAGGTGGATGCTCGGGGGCAGCGTTTCGCCCTCGTCGAACCAGGTCACGATCGCGGCGTCGTAGGCAGCGGTGTGGGCGAAGGCGGCACGGGCCAGGCGGCGCTTGGTCTCCGTCGACAACGACCCGTCGGCGCGCAGCTCCTCGAGGACCTGGCCGTAGTCGGCCGGGTCGACGACCACGCCGACGTGGGCGTGGTTCTTGGCCGCGGCGCGGACCATTGTGGGGCCGCCGACGTCGATCATCTCGATCGACGGCGAGCTTCGGAAGGGATAGAGGTTGCAGACAACGAGGTCGATGGGCTCGATGCCCTGGGCCTCCAGGTCCGACAGGTGCTCGGGCTTGGACCGGTCGGCGAGGATGCCGCCGTGGATCTTGGGATGCAGGGTCTTCACCCGACCGCCGAGCATCTCGGGCGACGCGGTGATTGAGTCGACAGCCGTGACCGGGACACCGGCTTCCTCGAGCGCCTTGGACGTGCCGCCGCTGGAGACCAGCTCCCAGCCGAGGTCGACCAGGCCACGCGCCAGATCGACGAGGCCGGTCTTGTCGTAGACGGAGATGAGGGCTCTCACGCGGACTCCATGAACTTCTTGATCGTGTCGGGATAGAGACGGTGCTCGACGGCCTTGATGCGCTCGTGGAGCGTGTCGACCGTGTCGTCGTCGAGGACGGGCACCGCTTCCTGGGACAGGATCGGCCCGGCGTCGACCTCGGGGACGGCCACGTGAATCGTGCAGCCGGTGACCTTCACGCCCGCCTCCAGGGCGTCGGCCACCGCGTGGGCGCCGCGGAACGACGGCAACAGCGACGGGTGCGTGTTGAGCACCCGCCCCGGGAAGGCGTCGAAGATCGGCTTGTCGAGGATGCGCATGAAGCCGGCCATGGCGACGACCTCCACACCGCGACGCTCAAGGGCATCGACCACCCGGTGGGTGAAGTCGAGCCGGTCGTCGTTCCACTCCACGAGCTCCGACTCCACGCCGGCCTCGTCGGCCAGTTCAGTGGCCCGGCACGGCCGGTCGACGACCACGACGGCGACGGGGATCCCGGCCGCCAGGATGGCCTCCAGGTTGCTGCCACCACCCGACGCCAGCACCCCGATCCTGCGCATGCTTCGGAAGCTACCAGCGGCTTTGGTGGATCTGGTGCGGGGTGCTGGACTGCACCGGGTGCGCAAGGAGTACGCCCTCCGGCTGGTCGTGATCAGCGGCATCCTCCTTCTCGCCACCCTGTTCTTCGCTCCCTGGTACGACCGGGGATTCGTGCTCGACTACGAGGTCACCCGCACCGCGCTGGAGCCGCCGCAAGGCTGGCTGACGGTCCTGGCGTGGCTCACGACGCTCGCCTTGCTCATCGAAGTCGTCGTCACGCGCATCACCACGACCGGGCTCCCGGACGTGGCGGTGCCGTGGGTGCGCATACAGCTGGTGCAGGCGGCCGTCGTCTTCGTCTGCGTCTTGGTGAAGGTGGCGGTCACGAGGTACTACGCGTGGGGCGCCTGGGTCGGCCTGCTCCTCGCCGGCACCTTCGCCTACGCCGTGTGGGCCGCGGCCGGCGAGCCCCGGTTCGCGGACATCCGGCAGTGGCGCCGCAGCTAGTTCCTACAGCGGCGGGTCGACGCAGTTTTCGCCGCCGCCGCCGTTGTCCGACGACGGGCGGGGCAGCGGGGTGACGTAGCCGGATCCGGGGTCCTGGGTGCGCAGGTAGCGGAGGATCCCGCGGGCCACGGCCTCGCCTTCGACCCGCTGGACCTCCGGTCGGGCAAGGAGATCGGCCTCGGGAGGATCGGAGATGTAGGCCAGCTCGGCGATCACCGACGGCGTACCCGCCGTCTCGCGGAGCATGTGGTAGTAGTCGCCGCCCTGGCTGTTCAGCCGGTACTTGGCGCCGGCGTCGACCAGGCCGACCCAGGGGATCTGGTACCGGGAGAGGGCGCGGACCACTTCCTCATAGATCAGGCCGGACAACCGCTTCGATTCCGGCGATCGGGCCTGGTAGTAGATCTCGGTGCCCGGGTCGTTGCGCGGACCATCGGGAGTCGAGTTGTGGTGGATCGACACCATGGCGGTCGGGTGCAACTTGCGGACGAGCGCCGAGCGCGTGGTCAGCACGACCCGCGTGTCGTCGCCGCGGGTCATCACGACCGTGACCCCGTTGGCCTCGAGCGTTGCCTTCGTCACCTGGGAGACGGCGAGGTTGACCACCGCTTCGCGCAGGTGGTTGGGCCCGATGGCGCCGGTCTCGCCACCGCCGTGGCCGGGGTCGAGCACGACCGTCGGCGTGGCGATCGGCGTCCCTGCGGAGAGCGTCGTCGTCTTGCCGCACGGCGTCTCGACCAGCCAGCCCTGCGCGTTCTGTCCGTCGACCGGGAGTGGATGCCCGCGCGGTGACATCACCGCGTTCGCCGGCGGAAGACTGACTGTCGTGGGGGGCGGCGGCGGTGTCGTCGTCGTGGTCGGCGCCGTGGTCGTCGTCGGCGGCAGGGTGCCGGCGGCCCGCTGGAGCGGGATGCGCGCCGACGTCGACCCGCACGCCGCGCAGAGGGCGAGCGCGACAACGACGAGGGCACGGCGGGTCACCGCGCCAGTGTGACCGCTCAGAGCCTGGCGACGACCTCGCGCATGAGGTCGGCCATCTCCGTCGGGTTCTGGCCGACCTTGGCGCCCGCCGCCTCGAGGGCCTCGATCTTGGCCTGGGCGGTGCCGCTGGAGCCGGAGATGATGGCGCCCGCGTGGCCCATCTTCTTGCCCGGCGGGGCGGTGACGCCGGCGATGTAGGCCACCACCGGCTTGTTCATCTCGGCCTTGATGTACTCCGCGGCCTGCTCCTCGGCCGACCCACCGATCTCACCGATCATGATCACGGCCTTGGTGTCGGGGTCGGCCTGGAAGCGGCTGAGGCAGTCGATGAAGCTCGTGCCCGGGACCGGATCGCCGCCGATGCCGACGCAGGTGGTCTGGCCGATGCCCGCCTGGGTGAGCTCGTAGAGGGCCTGGTAGGTCAGCGTCCCCGAACGGGACACGATGCCGACCGGGCCGCCCGGCTTGGCGATCTCGCCGGCGGTGATGCCGATGTTGCACTTGCCAGGTGAGATGACGCCCGGGCAGTTGGGGCCGATGAGCTGGGTGTCGGGATATTTCTCCTTCAGCTCGTTGAAGAGCAGCACCTCGTCCTGCATCGGGATCCCCTCGGTGATGCTGACGATGATGCGAACGCCTGCGGCGGCCGCCTGGCGCACGGCGTCGGGCGCAGCCTTGGGAGGAACGACGACGAAGCTGGCGTCGGCTCCGGTCTTGTCGACCGCCTCTTGGACGGTGTCGTAGACGGGGATGCCGTCGACGTCGGTGCCGGCCTTGCCCGGCGTGACCCCGGCAACGACCTTGGTGCCGTAGTCGCGGTTGCGCAGCCCGTGGAACCGACCCTGCCCGCCGGTCAGGCCCTGGACAATCACTTTCGTCTTCTCGTCGACGAAGATGCTCACTTAACCGTTCCCCCTGCGAGCTCAACTGCCGTGCGAGCGGCTTCGAGCATCGTCGGCTTGGAGATGAAGCGATCGGATTCGGTGTCCTTGAGGATCGCTCTGCCTTCCTCGGCATTGGTGCCGTCGAGACGAATGACGATCGGCGGCCGGATGTCGACCGAGCTCAAGGCCTGCACGATCCCGTTGGCCACCTCGTCGCCGCGCGTGATGCCGCCGAAGATGTTGATGAAGATGGCCTGCACCTTCTCGTCGGTGTTGATGACCTCGAGGGCGTTGGCCATGACCTCGGCGTTCGCTCCGCCACCGATGTCGAGGAAGTTGGCAGGCGAGCCACCCACCTGGTTGACGACGTCGCACGTGCTCATGGCCAGGCCCGCGCCGTTGGCGATGATGCCGACGGTGCCGTCGAGGCCGACGTATTGCAGACCCTTCTCCTTGGCCAGCGCGTCGCGGGGATCGAGCTGCTCGAGGCCCCGGAACTCGTCCCACTCGGGATGGCGGAAGGCTGCGTTGTCGTCGAGGGTGACCTTGGCGTCGAGTGCGTGCACCTTGCCTTCGGGTGTGAGGATCAACGGGTTGATCTCGACCAGGTCGGCGTCGCCCTCCACGAAGCACTTGTAGAGCTTCTGCAGGATGTCGACGGTGCCGTCGACCGCCTTCGGGTCGAGGTTGGCCTTCGCCACCCAGTCGCGGGTGGCCTCCGCGCTCAGGCCCTCGACCGGGTCGATGTGGATCCGGGCGATGGCCTCAGGGCTCTTGTCGGCGACCGCTTCGATCTCGACGCCGCCTTGCGACGACAGCATGCCGAGGAGCTTCTTCTCGGAGCGGTCGAGCGTGAACGACGCGTAGTACTCCTTGTCGATGTCGGACGCGTGCTCGATCCAGAGGCGGCGCACGACGTGGCCCTTGATGTCCATGCCGAGGATGTTCGATGCGTGCTCGCGGACCTGGTCGGCGTCGTCGGCCAGCTTGATGCCGCCGGCCTTGCCGCGGCCGCCGACCTGCACCTGAGCCTTGACGACGACGGGGTAGCCCGCCTTGTCGGCCTGGTTGACGGCTTCGTCGACGGAGTCAGCGACGCCGCCGGCCGAGACCGGGATGCCGAAGCGTGCGAAGTACTGCTTTCCTTGGTATTCGAAGAGATCCATTCGCTGCCTGGTTAGTTGTTGGCGTGGCGCTCTTCCAGCGCCTGACGCAGCCACTCGGTGATCGACGCCATCGACGAACCCGGCGTGAAGATGGCGGCTGCCCCCATCTCCTTGAGCTTGGGGATGTCGGCGTCGGGGATGATGCCGCCCCCGAAGACGAGGACATCGTCGGCGCCGCGTTCCTTCAGCTGAGCGATGACCTTCGGGAAGAGCGTCATGTGCGCCCCCGACAGGAGCGACAGACCGACGGCGTCGGCGTCTTCCTGCACGACGGTCTCCACGACTTGCTCGGGCGTCTGGTGCAGACCCGTGTAGATGACCTCGAAGCCGGCGTCGCGCAGGGCGCGGGCGATGACCTTGGCCCCCCGGTCGTGTCCGTCGAGGCCCGGCTTGGCCACGACGACCCGGTACCGGTGCTCCATTGCAAGTGATACTAGGTGGATGCCCCCGCACCAGACCCAGGCGGAATGGGACGCCGCCCTGCGCGGTGACAACCCGTTGGACTGGCCGGATTACAAGGCTCCCGAGGACGAATCGGTGGTCACCGGACGCACCGAGCACTACGCCTTCGCCGAGGGCCGGTTCGAGGTCCTGGGCGGTTCGATGGGCGCCGCCCATGGCGAGAAAGTTGTGCGCGCCTATCGCCGTGCGACCGAGGAACGGCTGCCGATGGTCGTGCTCCCCGCATCCGGCGGCGCCCGCATGCAGGAGGGCATGGTCTCGCTCATCCAGATGGCACGGACGTCCTCGGCGGCGGCGGCCCACGGTCGGGCGGGGCTGTTGTCGTTGGCTCTGCTCCGCTCCCCCACGACCGGCGGCGTGTACGCCTCGTATGCGTCGCTCGCCGACGTACGGGCCGCCGAGCCCGGCGCCACCATCGGATTCGCCGGGCCGCGGGTCGTCGAACTGACCACCGGCTCACCGCTGCCGCCGGGATCGCACACGGCCGAGTCGGCGTACGAGCACGGCTTGGTCGACGCCGTCACGGCCGAGGCCGGGCCGTGGATCGAGGCCGCTCTCGGGCTGCGGGAGGCGCCCCTCGCTCCTCGCCGCTTTGGCGGCGTGTTCCGCCACACGACGTTCGACGACAGCCCGTGGGGCGAAGTCGAGCAGGCCCGGCTTCCGATCCGGCCAAGTGGCATCGACTGGGCGGGCCGACTGTGCTCGTCGTGGACGGAGCTGCACAGCACCGACCCGGTCGTGCGTGCCGGACTGGCGACGATCGAGGGCGGTCGAGTGGTCGTCGTTGCCATGGACCGCCACGCCGCCGACGGGCGCCCCCGGCCCGCGGGCTACCGGCTCGCCCAGCGGGCCATCGCCTTGGCCGGCCGCCTCTCGCTGCCGCTCCTGACATTCGTCGACACACCGGGCGCCGATCCCAGCGCGGCGGCCGAAGCCGACGGCGTCGCCGGCGAGATCGCCCGCACATTCGCCGCCATGGCCGAGCTCCCGACGTCGAGCGTCAGCGTGTGCGTCGGCGAGGGCGGCAGCGGCGGGGCGCTGGCCCTCGGCCATGCCGACCGTCTACTGATCCAGGAGCACGCCGTCTTCTCCGTCATCGCCCCGGAGGGCGCGGCGGCCATTCTCGAACGCGACGCGGGCAAGGCGCCCGAGCTGGCCGCGCGGCTCAAGCTGACGAGCGCCGATCTGTTGCAACTCGGCATCGTCGACAGCGTCGTGGCCGAGCCCGACCCCGCGGGCATGCGCCTCGCCATCATCACCGCCTTCAACGAGGCACGGCCCGGCGACCGCGATCGGCGCGTCGACCGAGCGACTGCCAGGTGGGTCAGGTGAGTTTTCGCCGCGACAATCCGAACCGCAGCCGCATGGTGATCCTCAGCGCCGCGGCCGGTGTCATCGTCGCCATCGTGATCTTCGCTGGGATCATCTCGCTCGTCGGCTCCGGCAAGGCCAAGAGCAAGCTGGGCTCGAACCTCTTCAACCTGGGCAAGGCCAAGAACCAGGCGAAGATCGTCGACCGCAACGGCCCGCTGTTGTTCGCGGACCCGCTCCAGAAGGGCCGCGACATCTACGTCAACAAGATCGGCTCGAATCAGTGGGTGGCGGTCGAGGTCCACCCGCCGGGTGAGTCCAAGAGCTGCACCGTCAAGTGGGTGCCCTCGACCAAGACCTTCCACGACCCCTGCAGCGGCCACGATTTTCCGGCCGACGGCACGGGCCTCGTTCGCTACAACACGTTCATACAGAAGAACGGCGACCTCGTGGTCGACCTGCACCAGCCGATCAGTTAGCTCCGGGAAGGCCAATCTTCAGGTCGTCGCAGATGGCCTTGGCTGCGTTGTGGCCGGGGCCCATGCTGATGCCGGACTCGGGGTGGCTGCCGGCGCCGCAGAGGTAGACGTTGGTGAGCGGCGCAGCGCGGAACTGGCCGAACTCGGGAATCGGCCGCATGGCGCCGTGCTGATAGGGGACGAAGGCACCGTGCTGGTGAGTGCCGTGCACCGAGCTCGGGATGCGGCGCTCCAGGTTCAGTGGCGAGTGGACAACCCGGTCGGTGATCTTGTTGCGCAGCCCCGGGAGTGCCGTGCTGTCGAGCCAGTCGACGATGTGGTCGGCGTAGGCCTCGTCGGTGTCGTCCCAGCTGCGACCGTCGGCCCGCCTGTAGGGCACGTAGTGGACGACGAACTTGATCAGGCCTTTGCCTTCGGGGGCTCTCGTCGGGTCGACCACGGCCTCGTTGACAACCCCGACGAGCGGTGTGCGAGGTGGGTCACCCGCCCTGCACTCGGCGAAGATCTCCGAGAGGTCTTCGATCGTTGGCGGCTGGACGTGGATGTAGCCGGCATGGCCCAGCTCCTCGCCAGCGACGAAGGCCACAGGCTCGCTGAGGGCGGCGTGGACGGTGAAGAAGGAGTCGCCCCACTCGTAATGGCGGATCTTGTCGGCGAGCTCCTTGCCCACCGCCTGTTCGCCGAGAAGATCGATGGTCAGGTGGTACGGGTCGACATTGGAGGCCACCACCTTGTCGACGGCGATCTCCTCGCCACCGGCGAGGCGCACCGCGGTGGCCCTGCCGTCCTCGACGGTGATGCCTGCAACGCATGCGTTCGTACGGACCTCACCGCCGTGAGCCTCTAGGTCGGCGACGAGGGCGGCGGAGATGTGATGCATGCCGCCCTTCACGATGCTGACGCCGACGTCTTGGACACACGTCGAGAACAGCCAGGCGAACTCGCCGCCACCTACGTCGTCGGGCGAGGCGGCGGCGTGGAACGCGAAGGAGGCCGCGAACGCACGCACGGTCTCGTTCTCGAAGGTCTCGTTCACCCATGACCTGGCCGTCTGCATCTCGAAACGAAGCTCGTCCATTCCCTGGGGATCCTGGTTGAGCTGGGCGAGATGCGCAGCCTGGCTTTGGGGCGCCGAGAACATGCCTTTGATGATCGCCGGCTTGGCCGCCAGGTACCGCTCGTAGAGACTTCGCCACGTCGCGGCGTCCTTCTTCGAGAAGCGCTCGATGCTCCGTACGGTGTCCTCGACGTCCCGGCCGATCGTCATGGTCTGGCCGTCCGTGGTCACCAAGGCCCAGTTCGGGTCGGGCGTGATCAGCTCGAGCCCGTGCTTCTCGACGTCGAGGTCCTTCATCGCCGGCGCCACCTTGGCCACGAGGAACCCGCTGGCGTGGATGTCGGAGAGATACCCCGGAGCGGTCACCTCC
>JAFAUA010000086.1 GCA_019243595.1 Acidimicrobiia bacterium | reverse complement strand
AAGGCGCGGTTCGAGACCCGGTTGACGCAGGCCGCGCCCGGCGAGCTGACGCCTGGAACCGCCGACACCCGCGGATAGGTTGACGCCTCATGACGGTTGCGGGCGCTCGATGGTCCGCGCCGCGCAGCAAGGCCGCGATCGTGGCTGCCGTCATCGTCGCCTTGGCGTCCGTCGTTCTGAGCGGCTGCAGCAGCGGCAAGGCGAGCTCCGACGTCAGCGTGTTCGTGTTTGCCGGCCAGTCGAACATGCTCGGCCTGGGCAGCCAGGGAACGCCGTTGCCGCCTGCTCTGGCGCGGACGAACCGCAACACCTTCTATTGGCTCCCCAGCACGCGCACGTGGACGTCGACGCCCCTGACCCCGGGAGGGATCTACGGGCCCGAGGTCTCGGCCATCAACCGACTGGCCCGAGAGCTCGGCCATCCGGTGGCGGCTGTCCAGCTCGCGGTGAACGGCGTGTCGCTCGCCGGGCCGTGGGATCCGAGCCGCCCCGACGGCCTCTACGCGGCGATGAAGGCCGAAGTCGACAACGCTCTTCACTCGCGTATTGCCGGGCAAGGAAATTCCAAGGTCGCGGGCTTCTTCTGGATGCAGGGCGAGAGCGATGCCCAGAACCCGGGCGCGGCGGCCGCGTACGGCGTGAACCTGCGCCGTCTGCTCGACCAGGTGCGGTCCGACTTCGCGTCGCCGCGCCTCCCGATCGTCCTCGGCCGAATTCGGGCCCAGATACCGCTCGCCTCACCGGAGTCCGCGGCCGACGTCCGCTCGGCCATTGACCGGGTCGCGGCGTCGACGCCGAACGTCCGCGTCGTCAGCACCGACGCTCTGCCGTTGGCGTCCGACGGGCTCCACTTCACGGGCCAAGGGATCATCACGTTGGGCGACGAGTTCGCCGACGCCTACATGAAGCTGGACCACTGACATGCCGACCTCCGACGCCGTCCACGTGGCCTTCGCCAGCAGCGCCGAGTTCCTGCCCTACTGCTCGGTCGCCATGCGTTCGTGCCTCGACCACGCACCCGCCAACACCGTCGTGCACCTCCTGCACGACGGCGCCCTCACCGACCATCCCCGTGTCGAGGAGGTGCGCGCCATGGTCACGGCCGCCGGCGCCGAGCTCCAGGTGCACGGGATCGACAGAGACGGCCTCGGCCGCCTGCCGGTCAACGAGCAGTACCGGCCCGTCGTGTTCCTCTACTACCTCCTTCCCGAGCTGTTGCCCGACGTCGAGCGGGCCCTGTACCTGGACTCCGACCTGCTCGTCGAGGAGTCGGTCGCGCCGCTGTTCGACACGGACCTCGGCGACTCGCCGCTGGGCGCCATCGCCAACGTCGTTCGCCCTGAGGACCGACCCCGTTTGGCGTCGCTGGGGATCCCCGACCACCGGAGGTACCTCAACAGCGGCGTGCTACTGCTCGACCTCGACAAGTGGCGCCGAGGGGACATCACCTCGAAGCTTTTCGAGGTGGCCACGCGCCGCGCCGACGAGATCGACTTCGCCGACCAGGACACCCTCAACCTCACCCTCGGCGACAGCTGGGTGGCCATGCATCCCCGCTGGAACGCGCAGTACACGTTGTGGACCGACCCCGACATCGCCGCCGACATCTACGGCGCCGAACAGGTGACCGAGGCACTGGCGTCGCCCGCCATCGTCCACTTCGAGGGCCCGGGAGTGTCCAAGCCCTGGCACGCGCTCAACACCCATCCCCGTCGGAGCGAGTGGTGGGCGACGATGGCGCGCACGCCGTGGGCGGGCACGCGGCCCGAGGACCACGGGCTGGTGACGTCGGCGCTGCGGTATCTGCCCGAGCGCACGCGCCTCCGCGTGTACTGGCAATTCGCGCAGTGGCGTAAGCGGCGTTCGCGCGTTCGCTGAGAACCTAGAGTCTCCGCCGTGCCTCCGACATTCCAGGACAAGCGAGTGCTGGTGACCGGCGCGACCGGCTTCATCGGCTCGCACCTCACCAGACGGCTGGTCAACGAGGGTGCCGAGGTGCACGTGCTGACGAGCAGCGTCTCGTCGGTGTACCCCGTGCGCCTTGTCGACCTCCAGGGTCGGATCACCGTGCACGAAGCCAGCCTCACCGACCGCGATGCGATGGAGAAGCTGGTTGCGCGCACCGAGCCGTCGCTCGTGTTTCACCTGGGCGCCTACACCCACGTCGGCAAGTCGTGGAACCGCATCGAGGAGTGCGTCCAGACCAACATCGAGGGCACCGTCAACCTGCTCCAAGCCCTGGCGCCCCAGCAGTACGACCGCTTCGTGTCGACCGGGACCAGCGAGATCTACGGCGGCATCGAGGTGCCCTTCCGGGAGGACGCAGCTGTCAACCCGTCGTCGCCCTACTCGGTCAGCAAGTACACGGCGGAGATGTACTGCAAGATCCTGCACAACGCCCACGGCTGGCCGGTGGTGATGCTGCGCCCGTTCAACGCCTACGGCCCCGCGCAGAGTCCCGACCGCATCATCCCCGAGATCATCGTCCGGGCCCTGCGGGGCCAGGAGCTGAAGATGACCCAGGGCCGCCAGACGCGTGAGTTCAACTTCGTCGAGGACCTGGTCGACGGCTTCTTGTTGGCGGCCACCGCGCCGGGTGTCGAGGGCGAGGTCATCAACCTCGGCAACGGCGAAGAGATCTCGATGAAGGATCTGGCGACGCAGATCCTCGACCTGATGGGCAACCCGATCACGGCGGAGTTCGGTGCTCTACCCGACCGCCCCGGCGAGATCTGGCGCATGTACTCCGACAGCACCAAGGCCCGTGAGCGCTTGGGCTGGAAGCCCTCCCACTCGCTGAAGGACGGCCTGGCCAAGACCATCGCCTGGTACGAGCACGAGCTGTCCCGGGCGGACTCGCCGTTCATCGTGTGAAGACGCTCATCCTGTGCGGCGGGAAGGGCACGCGCGCCTATCCGCACACCGTCGAGGTTCCCAAGCCGCTTCTCGAGGTTGCCGGCCGGCCCGTCCTGCGCCACGTCATGGAGCTCTATGCCGACCAGGGCTTCACCGAGTTCGTGCTCGCCGCCGGGTTCAAGTGCGAGCTGATCCGCGAGTTCGCGGCGACACTGCCCGACTGGGACGTCGACGTCGTCGACACAGGCGAGGACACGAACACCGGCGGCCGCGTCTTCCGCTGTCGAGACCGCCTCTCCGACCCGTTCTTCGCGACCTACGCCGACGGCCTGGCCGACATCGACCTCGGGCAGCTGCTGCAGTTCCACCGGGGCCACGCCGGGGCGGCGACGTTGACGACGGTGCCGTTGCCGTCCCAGTACGGCACGATCGAATTCGACCGCGGCGGCCAGGTGCACCGCTTCGTGGAGAAGCCGTTGCTCGCCGATCGCTGGATCAACGGGGGCTTCTTCGTCTTCGACCAGCAGGCATTCGACCACTGGGCGGGTGAGGACCTCGAGCGCGACGTGCTGCCGGCCCTCGGCATGGCGGGGGCGCTGTACGCCTACGAGCACTCGGGCTTCTGGAAGTCGATGGACACCTACAAGGACGCCCTCGACCTGACGCGCCTGGCGGGCGACGCCGGCCCGCCCTGGCGCCGCTCTACTTCGTAAGAACCGTCGACACCAGCAGGGAGCCCGTCTGGGTCAGCCGGCCCCGGCTGGTGTCGAGATCGACGGCGTACGTCGTCGGCCGCACCCGCGGCACCGGTGTCAGCTCGATGGTGTAGGCGCCGGGTGGCGGCGGTGGCAGCTCGAAGTCGAGCGTGAACACACGCGACGAAGCGGCCGTCACCGACGATCGGAACGTCACCACCGTCCTGCCGTTCTCGCCGCTCATCGTCAGCGACGCCGGTTCGTCGAGGCCCGCGCTCTTGCGGAGGGTGGCGCCCGCGGGCACGTAGAGGCTGACCAGCGCCTCGTACTCCCCGGCCTGGAACCGGGGCAGGAACGGTCCGAAGATGGCGGGCTGGCTCGGATGGGCGGGCGACGTGTTGGTCACCGTGATCTGGGCTTTGACGTGACCGAGCTGGCCGCGCTTGCGGTCGCCGGTCAGGCGCAGCCCGGTGTCGAGGTAGTAGTCGACCTTGTTGCCGGTGAGGTTCTGCACGGTCAACTGCGCCGAGTCCGGCGCCGCGGGCGGTAGCCCGGCGAGACCGAGCTGCTGGGAGGCGCGCTCGGGAGCGTCGGTGGTCGCATGAAACTGCACGTTGCGCTGGTGCACGGCCTTGTTGACATTGGTGCCGAGGGCGCGCAGGTCACCGAACGAACCGGTGAGCAGCTTGTTGAAGGCCGCTTCCGCGACCTGGCCCATGTACTCCTTGCGCGATGCCCGGTCGGGAAACTCGGCGTAGGCCCGGTTGAGGGTGACGTCGACGACGTTGTCGGCCGTCACCACCCCGACGTCGGGCACGGTCACCGGTCCCGTGATGGCCAGCAGCTCCGACAGCGCCATGGAGTCGACCTCAATGACGCCGTCGACGGGCTGGCCAGTCGCCTTCTGGTACATCGCTTCCATCACGGGCGCGGCGGCGGAGAAGTCCGCGCCCAGGTTGGAGTTCCGCCAGAACAGCGTCGGGGAGAAGATGCTGAAGTTCTTGACGTAGTCCGGGGGCGAGGCGACGGGGGCCGCCGACGTGAGAGCAAGCTCGTCGATCTGGCCGAACTTGCCGAGCGTGAACTTTCCGCCCGCGGAGCTCAGTGACCCGTAGGACAGGATCATCCCTCCGGTGCCGCGCATCTCGGCGGCGTTGGCGGCCGCGATCAGGTAGTGACGCGGACCGGTCGCGCCGGCCATGTCGGTGAGCAGGTCGAGCGTGCTGGCGATCGGCACGAACTGGGCCCGACGCTTCGCCGCCTCGGCGTAGAGCTTGTTCTGCGTCGACGCGATCGGACCGAAGACGAAGCGGTTCTTCGGCGCCTCGCCAGGACCGGGGAGCACGAGCAGCAGCTGCTTGAGCTCGTCGCGCAGGCTCTTCATCGTGTCGAGCGGGACGACGCCCGACTTCATCGACAGCTGGATCTTGCCGTTCGGCCCCTCGAGCGGCTTGGCCGTGTCAAGCATCTCCAGGCCGGCGTCGGAGAGCTGGAATGCCAGGTTCACCGAACGGCGCACGGCGGCGAAGTTCTGGTGCACGACCGGGATGAGCCCGACGAGCTGCACCTCAGGGCTGGCGTCGAGCGTCTTGCGGGCGGTGACGATGTCGGCGTCGCCCTCGGCCAGGTGCTGACGGGCGGCGGCCAGCTGGCCGGCCTCAACCTCGGCGCTCGCCTGCAGCAGCGCCGACTTGGCCCGGTTGAGGCGACGGGCGCTGTCGAGCACCTCCCACGTGGCCAGGCCCACGACGATGAGCACCGGAAGGACGATCACGGCCACGAGGAACCATCGCCGCCTGCTGAAGGCCAGCCAGCGCGGCCCGCGGGCCCGTCGTCGCCTCGAGGACCCCCGCCGGCCGCTCCCCCGTCGCCCGGAACTCGATCGCGAGCGGGCGGCCACGGTCACGGCCCCAAAGGTACAGCTCGGGTTTTGAGGTGCGGCATCTACACTGCGCCTGTGCCTCCGCGGTTCTCACCGCTCCGTCGTTCGGTCACCGACGCCAACATCGACGAGTCGTTCCGGATCCTCCGCTCGAACGTCGAGGTTGCGCTCGTCAATCTCGAGCCGCCGATCGCGATCGTCACCAGCGCCTACCCGGGCGAGGGCAAGACGTGGACGGTCGTTGGCCTGGCGCGGGCCCTCGCCAGCGCCGGGCGGCGGGTCGTGCTCGTCGATCTCGACCTCCGCAAGCCCGGCGTCCACAACACCCTGGTGATCCCCAACGAGGTCGGTGTGTCCGACGTGTTGCTCGGCAGGCGGTCGCTGAACGACTGCCTGCAGTACGTCGAGTTCGACGGCGCCGCCGGCCCCGGTCGCGGCCTCTACGTGCTCACGACCGGGAAGGGCGTGAGCGAGCCGGCCGAGCTCCTCGGCACCAACCGCACCGTCCGGCTCCTCGAGGGTCTCGCCGAACAGGCCGACCTCGTCCTCATCGACACGCCGCCCGTGCTCCCCGTCGCCGACACGTTGATCATCGGGCGCATGGTGGCGGGGGCGGTCCTCGTCGTCGAGGCTCGCAAGACGTCGATTCCCGCCGTCCAGCGTGCAACCGAGCAGCTGACCCGCAACCAGACCCGCATCCTGGGGGTCGTCGTCAACAAGTCCACCGAGCGGGGCGACGGCTACGGGTACGGCTACGGATATGAGGCGGGGTACGGCTACGAGTCGGCGGCCGTCGTTCAGCCGCCGGCAGCCGAGCGGGAGTAGCCCGGCGCTGAATCTGGTCCCGCGCCGAGACCTACACTGACCGAGGAATCCCGATGCAACTACGCGCCTACCTGCGACTGCTGCGAGACCACATCGGACTCTTGGTGCTCGCTGTCGTCGTTGCCGGCGGACTGGCGTTCGTGCTCACGCCCCGTACGCCGCAGTACACGGCGCGGGCCACGCTCTACATCGGGACTCGGGCGATCGACACCGGTCCCCAGTCGCGCGACCTCACCTACGACCGGGTCGCGGCTCTCGACCGTCTGGCGCACACATTCGCGGCGATGATCCCCACCGAGCCGATCGCCTCCGAGGCCATCGACCGAGCCGGCCTGTCCCGGTCGCCGTCGAGCGTCGTAAGCGCCACGACGGCAACGATCGGCGATCAGACCAATCTTCTCTACATCGACGTCAAGGACAAGAGCCCGGTCATCGCCGAGCGCCTGGCCAACGGGCTGGCGGACGCCTTCACCGGCGCCGTCCAGCAGTTCGAGCCGAACGCGCAGGCGCCGGCCGAGGGCCAGGTGCCGGCCCTCCCCGTGTACATCTTCGAGCGGGCCCGTCTCCCGAGCACGCCCGACCCGACGGCATTGGCCGTGAACATCACGATCGCTGCCATCCTCGGCCTGGGCTTGATGGCCAGCGGCATCTTGCTCGCCGACCACCTCGACGTGACGGTCCGCGGCTACATGGATGCCGAGCGGCGACTGCGCCTACCGGTGCTCGGCGTGATGCCGCGCTTCAGCGGTGACGGTGTGGTCATCGCACCCTCGCCCGCCGAGGAGCGCCCGCTGCGTCGCGTCGACGTCTGAGAAATACCGCGGCGATGGATCCCGAAGCCCGGCGCTGGCGGCGCACCGCCGTCGCCATCGTGCTGATGACGTTCGTGCTCGTCGCCGGCGTCTCCTGGGGCGTCCTTCCGGCGGTCGTCGCCCTCGCCCTCGTCGTCATCGCCCTCGCCTTCTCGGCGTGGGTCGCCTCACCCGGCCACGCGCTGCCGAAGCTCCGAGCGCCGCGCGACATGACGACACGCTTCATGGAAGCGACCGCGTTCTTCGCCGCCACCCCGTCATTGAAGCTGGCGAAGGGACTCAACCTGAGCGACCTCGCCTTCGCCTTGGTCGTGGCGGGTCTGGTGCTCCGCCGCCGCCGCCCGCGTCCCACGACGCCCAACATCACACCCTTCGTCGTCGGCGCCCTCCTACTCGCCGCCGGGGGCCTGTTCGGGACGATGTTCGAACCGAAGGTGAACCCGTTCCCGGGGCTCGGCGGCGTGTACCAGGGCTCGGCGTTCGGTCCCATCCCCATCCGCTACGGCGACCTCTTCCGCTTCCTCATCGTCACGATCGGGATGCTCCTCGCCGTCCGCTTCTGGCGTCCGAGCGTGCGCGACCGCTGGGCTGTGGCGGCAGCCTTCGGGGCGGGCGCCCTCGCCAGCGTTCTGTACGCCATCAGCCAGGGCAGCCAGCCCGGCGGCCGTTCCCTGGGCCTGACGACCCACCCCGTGTTCTATGGGACGATCTCTGCTGTCGCCGTGCTCGTCGGCATCGGCTTGGCGACCAGCTCCACCGGCAGGCGGCGGGTCTACGGCATCATCGTCGCCGGCGGCTGCGCCTACGGCGTGCTCGGCAGCGGCACACGCGGCGCAGTCCTGATGGTGGCGGCGGGTGTCGCCTTCTTTCTCATCGCCATCAAGTCGGCCCGTGTCTTTGCCGCCTTCGTCGGCGTCGCCCTCGCCGGCCTCTTCGTCACCGTGCTCCTGCCCGGTCTCTTCTCCGGCACCGAGACGATCGTCCGCCTGCAGGGTGGCGGGAACGCCGTGATCTCGAACCAGGGTCGCGACCTGCTCCGCGAACAGACGTACGCGTTGATCCGGAGCAACGGACTCACTGGTGCGGGGTTCCGCTACCTGGCGCCCCCGCACAGCTTCATCCTCGGCATCCTGGTCACCGCCGGGATCCTCGGCCTCATCGGCGCGATCGTGATCGTGGCCGCGCTGGCCCTCCAGTTCTTCTCGGTGCAGAACCGCGATCCCATGGCTGCGGCCGCCCTGGCCGCTGTCCTTGGGTTGTTCGCCTCGTCATGGGTCGTCAACTTCGGGTGGGACCGCTGGCTGTGGGTGCTGATCGCGGTATTCGCCACGGTCCGAATACACGGGCCGCCGGATGACGTCGCGGTGCACGACGAGGTGCACACCCACGCCGCGTGGTGAGCCGGAACGACCCGTCCCTGCGCGAGAATGGACCCGTGCCCCCTCCCCCTGTTTGGGATGACGCGCCGCGGGATTTCTGCGGCGTCTTCGGCGTGTACGCGCCGGGCAAGGCGGTGGCCGAGCTGACGTTCCTCGGCCTCCACGCCCTGCAGCACCGAGGCCAGGAGTCGGCCGGGCTGGCGGTCAGCGACGGCGACACGATCACCGTCGTCAAGGACATGGGGCTGGTCACCAACGCCTTCGACAGCCGCACGCTGGCACCGCTGCAGGGCCACCTGGCCATCGGCCACGTTCGCTACTCGACCACCGGATCGAGCTCGTGGGAGAACGCGCAGCCCATCTACCGCTCGGTCGGCGAGGCCGGGTTCGCCCTCGGCCACAACGGCAACCTGGTCAACACCAAGGGTCTGGCCATGGAGACCGCAACCCTCAGCGGAACGGTGACGAGCGACAGCGACGTGGTGGCTGAGATGCTGTCGTCGGCCATCATTGCCGACGGCGAGGGGCGTCTGAGCGACGGCCGCGACCTCGAGCGTTCGCTGCTGAAGGTGCTGCCCAGGCTCCAGGGCGCCTTCTCGTTCGTGATTATGGACGACAGTCACCTCATCGGCGTCCGCGACCCCAACGGCTTCCGCCCGCTGTGTCTCGGGCGCCTCGAGGGCGGTTGGGTGCTGGCGTCGGAGACACCGGCTCTCGACATCGTCGGCGCCCACTTCGTGCGCGAGCTCGAGCCGGGCGAGATGGTCGTCGTCGACGCCACCGGCACACGGTCGCTGCACCCCTTCCCGCCGGAGGCGGTCGATCCGAAGCTCTGCCTCTTCGAGTTCGTCTACTTCGCCCGCCCCGACAGCCAGCTCTACGGCCAGACCGTGCACACCGCCCGCCAGCGCATGGGTGAGCAGCTTGCCGAGCAGGCGCCCGTCGAGGCCGACATGGTCGTGCCGGTCCCCGAGTCCGGCATCCCCGCCGCCGAGGGCTATGCCCGGCGCTCGGGCATCCCGTTCGGTCACGGCCTGGTGAAGAACCGCTACATCGGCCGCACGTTCATCGCCCCCAGTCAGAGCGAGCGCGACGGCGCCGTCCGGATGAAGCTGAATCCGATCCGGGAGAACATCGCCGGCAAGCGGGTGGTCATCGTCGACGACTCGATCGTGCGAGGCACCACCCAGCGGGCGCTCACGCGCATGCTTCGCGAGGCGGGCGCCACCGAAGTCCACCTCCGCATCTCGCTGCCACCGGTCGCGTGGCCGTGCTTCTTCGGCATGGACTTCGGGACGCGCACCGAGCTGATCGCCGCCAGCATGTCGGTCGGCGAGATCCGCGAGTACCTCGGGTGCGACTCGCTCGCCTACCTCGAGCTCGATCGCCTCGTTGCCGCCACCGGTACGGCCCGGTCGGGGTTCTGCACGGCGTGCCTCACCGGGGAGTACCCGATCGAGGTGCCGCTGGCCGCGTCTGCGAGGGGCGGCGACGCCGTCGACGGGGCCGACCATTCGTCGAGTGGCGCCGACCTCGTCCCTCGAAGCATCAGTGGGTGAGACCTACGAGGGTGCCGGAGTCAGCATTGCCGCCGGCGACGAGGCAGTCGCCCGGATAAGGGACCGGCTGCGCAGCACGTTCCGGCCCGAGGTCGTCGGCGACATTGGCGGCTTCGGCGGGCTGTTCGCCTTCGATCCGCAGCGATATCGGGACCCCATCCTCGTGTCGTCGACCGACGGCGTCGGCACCAAGGCGCTCGTCGCCCAAGCCACCGGCCGGTTCACGACGATCGGGGTCGACCTGGTGGCCATGTGCGTCGACGACATCGCCGCCCAGGGCGCCGAGCCCCTGTTCTTCCTCGACTACATCGCCGTCGGCCGACTCGAGCCCGATCAGGTCGAGGGCCTCGTCGCCGGCATGGTCGACGGCTGCCGGCAGGCGGGCTGTGCGTTGATCGGCGGTGAGATGGCCGAACATCCCGGCGCCCTCGAGCCCGGCGAGTTCGACCTCGTCGGCTTCACGGTCGGCGTCGCCGAGCGCGACGCCCTCATCACCGGCGAGCGTGTCGCGCAGGGCGACCGGCTCATCGGCCTGCGCTCAGACGGCCTGCGCAGCAACGGTTACTCGCTGGCCCGACGCGTGTTGCTCGACGTCGCCGGCCTCAGCCTCGAAGGGCCCGCCTGGCCGGGTGCCCACCACTCTCTCGCCGACGAGCTCCTTCGCCCTTCCGACATCTACGCGCAAGCGTTGAACGTCCTCGCGCGCGAGGTCGATGTCCACGGTCTGGCCCACATCACCGGCGGCGGGCTGCCGGGCAACGTCTCGCGTGTGCTGCCGGGCTCGTGTGATGCCGTCGTCGAACGGGCGCAGTGGGAAGTGCCGAGGATCTTCACCGAGATCCAACGCCTCGGCGATGTCAGCGACGACGAGATGGCGCGCGTGTTCAACCTGGGCATCGGGATGGTCGCGGTCGTTCCACCGAACGACGTCCAGCGCGCCCACGACGTCCTGCGGTCGCACGGCGTCGGATCGGTCGAGATCGGTGCCGTCGTCGCAGGCTCGGGAGCGGTCAGCATCGTCTGATGGCCAACATCGTCCTGATCGTCGACGACGAGCCTGATGTGCTGTTGTTGCTGCGCGTCAACCTCGAGGCGGCCGGCTACAACACGGTCCTTGCGGCCGACGGCGAGATGGCGTTGGCGCGCATCGACGAGGCCAGCCCCGACGTCGTGCTGCTCGACATCATGATGCCGGTCATGGACGGCTGGGGCGTCCTGCGCGCCCTGTCCGAGCGGGAGAACGCACCGCGGGTGATCGTCGTCTCGGCCAAGTCGAGCGACCGCGACATCGTGCGCGCCCTCACGTCGGGCGCGCTCGACTACATCACCAAGCCGTTCGATCCCGACGACCTCGTCGACGTCGTCGCCCGCGCCGTCAGCAGCCCGCCCGAAGAGCTGGAGCGCCACCGCCGCGAGCTGATCGACCGGTGCGGCGGGGAGTGATGCGGGGGAGGCGGCCCGCGACCTGGCTCCTCGCCGGCGCCCTCATGGTGACTGCGACGGCGTGCGGCAGCCAGCCGGCGATGACCAGGACCGATGCCCGCACGTTCGCCCGGCAGGCGCTCGCGCGCGTCGGCTTCACCGGCGTCACCGTCGACCGCACCGTCACGCTCGCGTCCTACCGGTCCCCCGATCCCAAGTTCCGCACGCAGAAGCCGGTCCCCGTCTGGCAGACCCACAGCACGATCGACGGGCAGGGCACGGTCGACCTCTACGTCCCCCGCAAGGGCAACAGCGCGGTGTTCGTCCGCGACGAGGCGACGGCCGGCGGGCCCCTCCTCACCGATCGCCAGTTCAAGTTGCTGCGGGACTTCCGCCTGAACCCGGCCGCCGACCGCCGCGATGACCACCTCCGCGGCCCGAAGATCGCGGCGATCGCCCTCGTGATCGTGGTGGCCGCCGCCGCCCTGGCCGCCGTGGCTGCAGGGCGCGCGCCGCTGCGGCCCCCGCCCCGAGAAGAGGGTGCGCCGACAGAGCCGCCACCGCCGCCTCCGCCCGCACTACCGCCACCTCCCCCGCCGCCGGCCGAGAGGGCCTCGGTCCTCTAGAGACTGGCCCCTGTGGTCAGAGGCTGGCGATGTAGGCGGGGTCGGGGTCGGGGTCGAAGGGGCCGCCGGGCATCGGCACCGTCCACACGTGCATCATCCACGGCCCCGAGCCGTTGTGCTGGTGCCACTGCATGAGGCAACCGCCGGGGTCGGGCTTGTTGTCCCCCTCGGCCAGGTAGAAGGCGCCCAACAGGATTGTGCCGTGGCGGGCGGTGTACCCGTAGAGCAGGCCCTCGACGTGGTTGGGGTCGAAGACGCGGCCGTCGTTCCAGTAGTTCCAGTTCGTGTAGTGCGCCACGTGCGTGTACGCCGAGTTGTCCGACCACGACGCCACGTACCCGGCCATCACCGCGTCGCTCGGGCGGTCGAAACGGGCGATGGCGGCGCGAGTGTCGTCGACCAGCTTCTGGGCGGCCGCCGCCTGGTCGGGTGTCGGGTGACAGGAGGCATCGGCCAACGATGGGGCGGCCGCTGCTGACATCGCCGCCGGGGCCGCCGGGGCTGGGGTGCTGACCGGCGCGACCGTGGTCGTCGAGGTCGTGGGCTTGGCCGCCGCCCTGAGGCGAATGGCAGGCGAGCCGTCGGCGGCCTGGGTGGCGGCCGGGGCGTCGTGGCAGGCGAAGGTCGGGGGCGGCGTGGCCGGAGCGGTTGTCGCCGGCGGCGCCGCGCTCCCGGCCGGCGCGGTGGCCGCGACCAACGCTGCGCCACTCGGCGTGGCGGCACCGCTGCGCTGGAGGGCGACGGCTGAGCCCGTCGCCGCCAGGAGCACCGAGAGCACCGCGAGCCAGAGCTTCAGGGGGGTCCGCCTTTTCCGTCGCTCGCCGTTAATGGCTGAGCGCTACCGCGCAGTTCTACCCAGGGCGGGCAAATTCCTCCCTAGTGGGCGGCCATCTCCTTGATGGCGGCCACGACGGCGTCGGCGCCGATGCTCACCGCTGCCTCCATAGGGGCGGCGAAGGGCATGGCGGGCACGTCGGGCATGGCCAGGCGGCGGATCGGGCAGTCGAGGTCGTAGAAGGCCTCTTCGGCGACCAGCGCCGCGACCTCGGCGCCGACGCCGAAGCTGACGTTGTCCTCGTGGACGATCAGCAGGCGGCCGGTCTTGGTGACCGACGCGAGCACGGTGTCGCGGTCGAGCGGCGAGATCGTGCGCAGGTCGACGACCTCGGCGGAGATGCCCTCCTCGGCCAGCGCGGCCGCGGCCTCGGTGCAGATGTGGCGATGCAGGCCGTAGGTGACGATGGTGAGGTCGTCGCCGGGGACGGCGATGTCGGCCACACCGATCGGCACCCGCCAGTCGCCCTCGGGAACGAGCCCCTTCACCAGCCGGTAGGTCTTCTTGTGCTCGAGGAACAGCACCGGGTCGGGATCGTCGACGGCCTCGCGGAGCATGCCGGCGACGTCGGCGGGCGTCGACGGGGCGACGACCTTGAGCCCGGGGACATGCGCGTAGAACGCCTCGATCGCCTGCGAGTGATAGAGCGCCCCGTGCACGCCGCCGCCCCAGGGCGAGCGCACCACGAGCGGCACCGAGAAATCGCCGTTGGAGCGGTAGTGGATCCTGGCCGCCTCGCTGACCAACTGGTCGAACGCC
>JAFAUA010000407.1 GCA_019243595.1 Acidimicrobiia bacterium | reverse complement strand
CCCTTCGATGAGGCGAGCCTCGCGTGCCCCGAGGCGCCCCTCGACGGTGTGCTCGAGGGCGACGACGCCGATGAGCTGATCTCGGGCGCGCAGGGGGGCGTACACGCCGGAGCTCGAGCTCGCCGCCAGTCCGGCGCCCTGCCTGTTACCGAGAGACGGCGTGCCGTAGGGCATGCCAGTGGTGATCGCCATGCGCGCCGCGGCCGGGAGCTCGGTATCGGGCAGCTCGGCGGGGAGGCGAACGCCTTCGGACACACTCACCGTCCACGGGCCACCCGTTCCGTCGCCGAGGAGGATGGCGACGACCTGGCAGTCGACGAGCTCGCGGACGCGCGCCACCGTCGACTCGAGGATCTCGTCGAGGTCGAAGGACGAGGGCAGGCTCTGCGCCACGCGGTGCAGCGACGACAGCAGAGCGTTGGCCTCGGCCAGGCGGCTGATGCGGTCGAGCGCCAGCGAGTGCCGCACCTCGGCCTCGCCGAACAGGCGCCGGGCGTAGCCGGCGACCAGGGCAACGAGCACCAGCTCGGCCGACCACTGGGCCGAGTCCTGGAGCCGGACGCTGCGGCTCTTCGACGTGGTGGCGACGAAGCAGTAGGGGATAGTGAGGGCGAGGGCGCACGCCACGGCGAGGCGCAGGGCGAAGCCGAATCCCCGGGCGAAACCGGCGGCCATGACGGCGCTGATGACGGTGAAGACGAACGGCGAATTCCAGTACCCCGTCGCGGCCACGGCGATGACGGTGAGCGCCAGCTCGCCCAGGAGCTGGAGCAGGCTCCAGGGGTCGTCCTCGTAGTAGCGGAGGGGGAAGAACGTGCGGATCGCCGCGTAGACGACGAGCGCCGTGCCCCACGCGCCGATGGATCCGTCGATCGGCCCGCGCAAGGCGGCGATGACGAACCCGACGACGACCGTTCCCCACCGGATGCCCGGAACCAGCGGCGAGAACGCCGCCAGCCGGTCGGCGGGATCTAGCGCAGCGCCTTGCTTATCGACGACCCGGCCGGACCCAAGACGATCACGAGCACGGCGGGGAAGATGAAGCAGACGAGCGGGAACATGATCTTCACCGGAAGCTTGCCCGCCTTCTCGCGCGCCCACTGACGACGCTTGTTCCGCATCTCCGCGGCTTGCGTCTTCAGCACCCGCCCGATCGGAATCCCGAGAGCGTCGGCCTGCAGGAGGGCGAGAACGAAGTTCGATAGCTCCGGTACCTCGGTGCGTCGCTTGAGGTTCTGGAACGCGTCCCGCCTCGGCAGGCCGAGCTCCATCTCCCTCAGCGTACGGGAGAACTCGTCGGCGAGGGGCGACGTGAAGTTCTGACACACGACCTCCAGAGCGCCTTCGAAACCCATCCCGGCCTCCACCGAGATGGCGAGCAGATCGAGGGTGTCCGGCAGGTCGCGCAGGATCGACAGCTTGCGCTCGGACACCTTGCGGTTGAGCCACGCCGTCGGGAACAGGGCGCCCATCGTCGGCAGCAGGACGAGGAACAGGATCGCCTTGTTCGACGCCGGGTGGGTGAGCAACACGAGCGCCACGGCCGCGATGCCCATCAGCAGCGTGAGGATGCCCTGCGCCGTGACGAACTCCTCGGCCCGCACCGTGCCGGCCAAGCCGGCCAGCAGCAGCTTCTTGTGGATGCTGTCGAGGTAGCTCGACGGCGTGAGCCCGTTGATCGCCTTGAGGCCGCGCTCGCCCATGGGCTTGACGATGCGGGTCAGGAACGGCTGCGCCAGCCGGGCCTCGTAGTCGCCGACGCCGAGCTCGTCGGCCTCCAGTTCCTGGAGATACTCGACGGCGTCCTGGTCCTGATGGCGGAAGTGCTTGGTGATGACGTTCATCCTCAGACCTCGATCTTGACCATGCGGAAGATGATGCCTGTGCCCGCGGCGACCGACGCTGCGGTGGCGGCGAGCACGGCGATGCCCCAGCCCTGGAACATGGGCTTCATGTACTCGGGGTCGATGACCTGAATGGCAAGGAGCAGGAACAGTGGGAGACCGCCGAGCACCCACGCCGACATGCGACCCTCGGCCGTGAGCACTCGCACCTCGCGGCGCACCTCTTCGCGCGCCCGGATGAAGTCGGCGAGCGTGTGCAGGAGGTCGGCCAGCTTGCCGCCGACGGTTTGCTGGATGCGGATCGCCTGCACGACCCAGTCGAGGTCCCGCAGCTGCAGGCGGACCGCCATGCGAGCAAGGGCGTCGACCACCGAGTCGCCGAGGCGCGTCTCGGACACGACCCGGGCGAACTCCTCGGACAGCGGCGGCTCGGACTCCTCGCACATCATCTGGATGGCCCGCAGGAACGTGTGACCGGCCGACAGCGATGACGCGATCAGACTCAGGGCGTCGGGAAGCTGCTCCGCAAATGCGTTGCGGCGGGACGTGATCTTCCGCTTGAGGAAGGCGACCCCGCCGAGGGGGCCCGTCAGCAGGCCGATCACACCGAAGATCCACACCCCGGTGATGCCGGTCAGCACGGCGCCGAGGGCAAGGCCGGCGGCGAGCGAGACGATGATGAACTCGCCCGGCCGCATCGGGATGTGCGCTTCTTCGAGCTGGCTCTTCAGCGAGCCGCCGGTGTCGAACTGGTCGACCATCTTGCCGGCGATGGACACGGTGCCGGCCACGAGGCCGCGCTCGGTCAGTGCTTCGACGGGTACGTCTCGCTCGCCGTACGGGAGGTCGAGGATCTCGACCAGCTGGCGCTCCCGGCGCCGGGCCCGTGCGAGCCAGACGACGACGAGAGCGAACAGGAGGAGGCCGCCGCCAACGACAGCCAGAGTCATTCCGGTACTCACTTGGCACGCTCCGCATTGGCGAGCTCGCGTGCGCTGGGCACACGAACCTGACGGGTGGACTTCGGACGGCCGTCGACCGCCGGCGCCGGGGTGCGGTGGAACACCTTGGCGGGCAGCTCGATGCCCATCTCGTTGAGCTTGTCGATGAACTTCGGGCGCAGGCCGGTGGCAACGAGCTCACCCGACGGCCGGCCGTCCCGGGACGGGACGTTGCGGTAGTGGAAGATCTCCTGCAGGAGGATCGTGTCGCCCTCCATGCCCTGCAGCTCGGTCACCGACGTGACGACCCGGC
>JAFAUA010000349.1 GCA_019243595.1 Acidimicrobiia bacterium | reverse complement strand
TGAAGAACCTCGAGCGCGATCCACGGATGACGTGTCTGGTCGAGGACGGCGACAGCTACGAGAAGCTGCGCGGCGTCGAGCTCATCGCCCGCGGTGAGGTCATCGACGACAAGGACGCCCTGCGCACCATTGCCCGCAGCCTGTTCGAGCGCTACGAGACTGGGTTCGGCGCCGACCAGGGCGAGGAGTACATCAACTTCATGGTCGCCAAGCGCGTCGCCGTCCGGATCGACTTCGATGACGTCGTGTCATGGGACCACCGAAAGATCGCGGGGTAAGAAGGCTCGCATGGGTGAGAACGTCGAATTTCCGAGCAACGGCAGCACCGCAGGGGGCTACCTGGCCAGCGCCAGCGAAGGCGCGGGTCCGGGGATCATCGTCCTGCAGGAGTGGTGGGGCCTCGACTCCTACATCAAGGGCGTGTGCGACGAGCTCTCCACCGAGGGCTTCACGGCGCTGGCGCCGGATCTCTATCACGGTGAGATCGCGCAGCACACCGAGATGGACAAGGCCGCCGAGCTGATGAACACACTGCCGCCCGACCGGTCCGCCCGAGACATGGGCGGCGCCGTCGACTTCCTGCTTGGGCACGAGTCGGTGCGCGGCCACAACGTCGGTGCCGTCGGCTACTGCATGGGCGGCATGCTGAGCATGGTCCTGGCCGCCCAGCAGGGCGACCGAATCGGCGCTGTCGTCGCCTACTACGGGATGCCGCTCGGCGACATGGAGCCCGACTGGTCGAAGTACACGGCGCCCACGCTCGTGCACGTGGCCGGCAACGACGACTTCTTCCCGCCCGACGCGTGCGAATCACTGGGCCAGAAGCTCAGGGCTGAAGGAAAAGAGGTCACGGTCCACGTGTATCCGGGGACGGGCCATGCCTTCGCCCTCGACCACAACGCGCTCGGGACCCACGACGCCGAAGCCGCCCGTCAAGCTTGGGTGCGCACCCTCGAGTTCCTCAGGAAACACCTCGGCTGACCCGATGATCGCGTTGCTCGGGGCGACGGGGTACACGGGCAAGCTCGTTGCCGCCGAGCTGTCGAAGAAGGGCGTGCCGCACCGGTTCGGCGGGCGCAATCCGGAGAAGCTGGCGGCCGTGCCGTCCGACGCCGAGCGCTTCGTACTCGACGTCGGCGAGTCGGCGCGGCTCGACGAGTTCCTTGACGGCGCGACCGCCATCATCAGCACCGTTGGCCCATTCATTCGCCTCGGCATGCCGGCGGTCGAGGCGGCCGCCCGCAATGGTGTTCCCTATGTCGACTCCACGGGCGAGCAGCAGTTCATGGCCGACGTGTACAGCAAGTTCGCTGACGCGCCGGTGCCGATCGTCCCGGCGTGCGCGTTCGACTACATCCCCGGTGACCTGACCGCCGCTATCGCCATGGCCGACCTCGGCGGGGACGTCTCGGAGGTGGCGGTGCACACCCAGGCGTCGCCGATCCCGTCCAAGGGCACGGCTCGCACGACCGTGGAGATGGCCGAAGCCATGTCGTCAGAAGCCAAAGTGAGGCGAGTCCCGTTCCCCGACGGCGTCAAGACCGGGGTCGAGTTCCCGTTCGGCGATGTACCGCTCGCCCGGCACGCCGCGGGCGCGCACGTCGTGACGACGATGGTCATGCCGGGCGTGGCCGCGCCGGTGGTGCGACGTCTCTCCGGTGTGCTTCCCAGGCTGGCTCCGCTCGTCGAGCGCTTGCCCGAGGGGCCGTCCCCGAAGCTCCGGAGCAGGGCCAAGTTCCGTGTCCTGGCCGAGGCACTCGGTCCCGACGGACGGGCGGCCGTCTACTGCGAGGGTCGAGACGTCTACGGGCTGACCGCTCGCTTCCTCGTCGCCGCCGCGCAGAAGGTCACCGGATCCGGAGCGATGGCACCCGCCGAGGCGCTCGACCCCATCCCGTTCCTCGACGCCATGACCTACGAGGACGAGCACGGTTCGTTCTCTTGGAGGCGTCTGAGCGCATAGCCATACCATCGGGGTATGTCAGAACGCACCCGGAACCTGCCGCGCCGCTCTTGTCTGTCGGTGCCGGCGTCGAGCGAGAAGATGCTGGGGAAGGCCCCGGGCCTGCCGGCCGACATGGTGTTCATGGACCTCGAGGACGCCGTCGCCCCCCTCGAGAAGGAGTCGGCGAGGGCGAAGGCGGTCGACGCCGTCAAGAACCAGGACTGGGGCGAGAAGATCCTCTGCGTCCGGGTCAACGCGTGGGACACCAAGTGGACCTACGGCGACGTGATCGAGGTGGTCGGCAACGCCGGCGAGCGCCTCGAGGAGGTCATGCTCCCGAAGGTGCAGTCGGCAGCCGAGGTCGTGGCCCTCGACCTGCTCCTGACCCAGGTCGAGATCAACGCCGGCCTGCCGCCGGGCCACATCGGCATCGAGGCCCAGATCGAGACCGCCCGCGGCATCATCAACGTCGAGGAGATCTGTGCGGCCTCGCCCCGGCTGGAGACGATCATCCTCGGTCCGGTCGACATGTCGGCCTCGATGGAGATGCCCTCGCTGGCCGGCGGTCTCGCCATCCCCGACTATCCCGGCGACTACTTCCACTACGTGTTCGTGAAGATCCTCATGGCCGGGCGCGCCAACGGCCTGCAGGTCATCGACGGGCCGTACGTGAAGGTGCGCGACAGCGACGGCTTCCGGGAGTTCTGCAACCGCACGCAGATTCTCGGTTACGACGGCAAGTGGGCCCTGCACCCCGACCAGGTCACGATCCTCAACGAGGTGTTCGGCGTGTCGCAGGAGCAGTTCGACCGGGCGTGGGACATCCTCGACACCTACCGCGAGGCCACCGAAGGCGAGCGCAAGGGCGCAGTGATGTACGGCGACGAGATGATCGACGAGGCGTCGCGCAAGGTCGCGGTCAAGCTCGTAGCTCGGGGCGAGCGGGCCGGCCTGACCCGAAGTTCGAAGTCGTAAGTCGAGATTCGCGGTGATCGTGGACGTCGTCGTCTCCGCCAGAAACGAGGCGCCCACGGTGGGGACGGTCGTCGAAGCCTGTCTGGGCTGTTCGTACGCGCGCCAGGTCATCGTCGTCGACGACGGCTCAACGGACGGGACCGCCGATCTGGCGGCGGCCGCCGGCGCCAAAGTCGTCCACCGCGAGCCGCCGGATGCGGGCTCCAAAGCCCACGCCATGGAAGCGGGCGTGGCCGCGACCGACGCCGACGCCATCCTGTTCGTCGACGCCGACTGCCTGTACCTGACGTCTGCGCACCTCGACGAGATCTGTCTGCCGTTCATCGACCGACGGGCGGCCATGTCGATCGGCACGTTCGACTACGGCTTCTGGAACTGGCTGGTCCTCCACTCGCCACCGACCACGGGCGAGCGCATCATCCCCCGGTGGGTGTTCGAGGCCATTCCTCCCGAGAAGCTCGACGGCTTCACGATCGAATACATCATCAACGGCGTGATCGCCGAGCATCGCCTTCCGGTGACGGCGCGCGTGATGCGGGGCGTCACCCATCGCACCAAGCGCGACAAGTTCGGCCGGCTCGAGGGCACGATCGAGACCGTCCGCATGTTCTGGGATGTCATCAGCGTCCCGTTGCGCGGCCTCGTGCGCTTCCGGGCCTACTGGTACTACCTACGGGCGCTGACGATCGAGGGCTGAGGGCGCCCGACGGCCCCTACACGGGCAAACGGCACGAGCACGGCTGGGGACTCGTGCTCGTGCCGACCCGGCTGACCCGCCACAACCGCCGCAATTGGCTGTTGTGGGGGCGTACGCCATGTTTTACGCTCGAGGGCACTGGGGGTGTCGGGATTGGGGAATCCTGAAAATCGGCCGGAGCCGGCTGGCAACGACCGCGAGGCGCAGTTCGCCGAGGTGTACGCCGCGCATTTTCGGCCGCTTGTTACCTTTTGTAGGCGACAACTGGGGCCCAACGGCGACGCCGAGGCGCTCGCCCAGGAGGCGTTTCTCCGGGCCTGGGCGTCGTGGGACCGCTACGCCCCCGCCCGTCCCTTCTGGCCTTGGGTCTCCACGATCGCCCGCCGGCTCTGCATCGACCAGGCCCGCCGGCAGCGACGGGCCGCGGCCCGCCCGACGCCGCCCGTTGACGACGTCCCGGCGCCGGAGCCCGACGAGGCGGTCATCGCCCTCGACGAGTACGCGTGGGCGCGGGCCGCGTTGGCGGCGCTCCGTCCCCACCAGCAGCGCGTGCTCCACCTGCGCGAGGTCGACGGCTGGTCCTACGACGACATCGCCACCCACGAGGGCGTGTCGGTTGAGTCGGTGCGGGGGGCGCTCAAGCGGTCCCGACAGGCACTCCGCGCCGCGTACACGCGCCTGAGCGATTGGAATCCGGTCGTCATTGTCGCGGTCGCGGTGCGCGGTCTGATCCGGCGCGTCTCGGATCGGGCGCAGCGCACCCACATGGCGGTTCTCGTCAGCGGCATGGGCGACCGCACCGCCAACGCGATCGCCGTCGCCGTGGTCGTCGGGCTGGGGGCGACGGGCGGAGGAGGTCTCTCCGCTCGCCCGCCGCTTCCGGCGGCCGCGGCGACGGCCCCCTCGCCGACAGGTGAGCGGGCCGCGGCAGCAGTACCTGTGACGTCGACTCCTACAACTGCTGGTCGTGTCGGCGAGGCCGCGCATCCCGCCGGCACCGCCGCGCCGCGCGTCAGTCACCCGTCGGCGCCCACACCGGCCGACAACGGACTGCGGTTGCCGGGCCAGGGCGGCGACACGCCTGAGGGGTCTGGGTTCGTGTCGTTCACGCCGTCGCCGAACTACGCCAACGACCACGAGGTCTATGCCAGTGGCGCCGCCACGCGCGGGTGCCTGCTGGGAAGCTGCCCGACGCTGTTCCACTCGACCGACGGCGGCACGACGTGGGCACGGGTGTGGTCGCTCGACTTCGGTGGCGGCACGGTCATGCTGCCGCCGGCATATCCGGCTGACCATCGGGTTTTCGAGATCGACGACCATGCCCTGCGTATGGCGACCGACGGCGGGCACGTGTTCCGGCCGCTGACGCCGCTGGGCGGTCACGCGGCGATGTCGCCGGGCTTCTCGAGCGTCGACCGTCAGATCCTCGTGGGCGCCATGCCTGGGTGGATCTGGCACGACGGAACCAGCCTGGTGACGCCGTTCAATCTGGCCCCCGAGCCGGCCAGCGTCGCTCTGTCGTTTGCCTATTCGCCGACGTACGTGTCCGACCAGAAGCTGGTCGTCGCCGGAACGGCTTTGGGGCCGTTGTCACAATCGCTGGTCTCGCGCTGCACGGGCTCGACGTGCACGCCGGCGACGCCGCTTGCCGGGTCGGCGGGCACGCCGTCACTTCTCGCCAGTAAGTCCTACGCCAGTAGCGGGCTCGCCTATGCGTGGCAGTCGGCCCGCTTCTATCGAAGTGTCAACGGCGGCGCTTCGTTCGCGCCGGTCGTTCTCCCCGCCAACGGCAATGTGCAAAGTGTTGCTGAGGACGAGGGCGGCAGCCTCTACGTCGCCCTGCTTTCGGTCCTGCCGAACGGCACCTCGAGCGGTGGCGTGTTCGTGTCCCACGACGCGGGGCGCAGCTGGAGCCGTATCGGTGCCGGCACCGCGCTTGAGCGGGGCGCCACGGCGGTCATGCCACTGCCCGACGGCCGCCTGCTCGTGGCGCCTTACGCGCCAGACGGTGGTGGTCTCCTGTGTTCCGGTGACGGCGGGAATTCGTTCGCGCCGCGCTGCTCGGTCAACGGCAGCGCCGGGGTGATGCCGGAGCAGATGCGGGCTGCTCTTGGTTCGGGTCGGTAGCGGCGAGTCAGCGGTCGGCCAGTCGCTTGGCGATGACCCGCAGGGCGAGCGTCTCGTCGGCGCCCTCGAAGATCGACAGCACGCGAGCGTCGACGTAGTAGCGGCTGACCGCGAACTCCTCGGCGTAGCCCATGCCGCCGTGGATCTGGAGCGCCTCCCGGGTGACCCACTCCGCCGCCCTGCAGACGTAGGCCTTCACCATCGAGGCCTCGAGGGCTCCCTTGCCCGCCGCCATGAGTCGCGCCACGCGGTACATGGCCTGGCGTGACGCTTGGATGAGCACCGCCATGCGGGTGAGCTTGGCCTGGGTGAGCTGATAGTCGGCGATGGGATGGCCGAACACGGTGCGCTCGTTGGAGTAGTCCAGCGCCGCTTCGTAGGCGGCCTGCATGAGGCCGACGGCGCGGGCCGCGGTCTGGAGGCGGCCGTTCTCGAACCCCTCCATCTGCAGGTAGAAGCCACGGCCCAGGCCCTCGTCGCCGCCGATGAGGTTCTCGGCCGGCACGCGCCAGTTCTCGAAGGCGACCTCATAGGAGTGCATGCCGCGGTAGCCGATGGTGTCGATCGCTCGGCCTTCCATGCGGCCGCCGCCGTCCCGGGTGAACTCGAAACCGTGGCCCTCGCCCCTCGGTTTGGGCACCACGAACAGGCTCAGACCCTTGTGGGCCTTGGCGCGGTCGGGGTCGGTGCGGGCGAGCAGCATCAGGACGTCGGCGCGCGCCGCGAACGTGCACCAGGTCTTCACGCCGTTCACGAGCCAACCATCGTTCTCGGGTGTCGGCGTCGCGGTGACCTTGATGCCGGCGACATCCGATCCGTAGTCGGGTTCGGTCACCGCGACCGCAGCCATGACCTCGGCGGACGCGAGCTTCGGCAACCACTCCTGCTTCTGCTCCTCGGTCCCGCCCTTCACGAGCGCGCGCGTGAGGATCTCCGGCCGCGTGATGAGCGAGCCGCCCGCGCCGAGCGAGCCGCGCGACAGCTCTTCCGTCGCGACGACCATGCCGAGGTAGTCGGACTCACCGCCAGCCGCGAACCCGCCGTACTCCTCGGGCACCGACAAGCCGAAGCCGCCCATCTCGGCGAGGCCGCTGATCACGTCCTCGGGGATGTCGGCGTTCTCACGATGGATGTGTTCGGCGACGGGCCGCAGCTTGTCCTCGGCGAAGCGACGGAACGTGTCCTGCACCATCTCGAAGTCGTCGTCGAGGTGACGGGGACCGTCCTCACCGGCCAGCGACGCGAGGAACGCCGGGTCGCGGTACGCGGTGACGAAGGCTCGTGCGCCGTCG
>JAFAUA010000564.1 GCA_019243595.1 Acidimicrobiia bacterium | reverse complement strand
GCCCACGCGCCTGATCGTCTGTGCGTACTGGCCTTCCTCCCGAACCACTCCCCGGAGGCCGCGGCCGGCGAGCTCGAGCGCTGCGCTGCCGCGGGTCACCGCGGCGCCATCCTCTCGGTGTTCGACACCGACCTCGGCGACCCGGCGTGGGACCGTCTCTGGAGCGCGGCTGCGTCGACCGGCCTCCCCATCAGCTTCCACATCAAGGGCGGTTCGTGGTCAGGCCTCAGCTACCGCATGGGGAAGTGGCAGTCGGCCGCCTTCGCCTCGATCATGCCGCTCCAGCTCGACGAGCCCCTGGCCACGATGATCTTCTGCGGCGCCCTCGACCGCCATCCCGGCTTCAAACTCGTGCTCGCCGAATCCGGCCTTGGTTGGCTGCCCTGGTTCCTGTCCCGCATGGACATGGAGTGGCTCGCTCTCAAGGACAAGCTCGACTACGCGTCTGAGCTGGCGCCGAGCGCGCTCTTCAAGCGGCAGGTGATCGCCACGTTCGAGGAGGAGGAGAACGCGGCGGACGTCATCCCCGTGATCGGCGCCGACTCCTGCATGTGGGCCTCGGACTATCCCCATACGGACAGCACGTTCCCTCGCTCCCGCGAGGCTGTGACCGAGTCACTCGGGTCGCTGTCGCAGGACGACCTCGGCAAGATCACGGCGACCAACTGCGCCCAGCTGTACGGCTTCCCGGAATGACCATCGCGGGGATCGATCATGCGTCGTTGCCGATGCAGAACACGGACGCAATGCTCGCCTTCTACCGCGAGCTCGGGCTCGACGTCGTCGAGCTCGGTCCGGTCGTGTCCATGTACGCCGGAAGCCAGATGATCAACTTCCACCGCCCCGAGCTGTGGCAGCGAGACGGGTTCACACTGCGGGCGCGGGCCGCCACTCCGCCGTGCGGCGACCTGTGCTTCGTGTGGAACGGATCCTCCGACGCGCTCGGCAAGCTCCTCGCCGACGCGGGCGCGGCCATCGAAGAGGGACCGGTGACGCGCCACGGCGGGCGCCACGCCGACGGCACGAGCGTGTACGTGCGTGACCCCGACGGCAACCTCTTGGAGTTCATGATCTATGCCTGAGCTCGTCATTCGCGGTGGCACCGTTTACGACGGCACGGGAGACGAAGGTCGCCGAGCTGACGTAGCCATCGACAACGGCCTCATCACCGGGATCGGCCCTGACCTGAAGGGTGACCGGGAGCTGGACGCGTCCGGCTGCGCCGTCACCCCCGGCTTCATCGACATCCACACCCACTACGACGCTCAGGTGTTCTGGGACCCGAGGCTGCGGCCCTCGTCGTACCACGGCGTGACCACCGTCGTCGCCGGCAACTGCGGGTTCGCCATCGCGCCGACGCGCGACGAACACCACGAGGTCATCGCCCGCACCCTCGAGAACGTCGAGGACATGAACGTCGACACGCTCGCGGCGGGCATCGCGTGGGAGTTCAAGACGCTGCCGGAGTACCTCGACGCCGTCCGTCGTCGCGGCACGCTCCTCAACTTCACGGTGTACGTCGGGCACAGCCCGCTGCGCCTCTTCGTGATGGGAGACGACGCCTACGAACGAGCGGCCACCGCCGAGGAGGTCGGCCGCATGGCCGAGCTCGTGAAGGAAGGCATGGCGGCCGGCGCTGCGGGATTCTCGACGAGCTTCTCCTTCGCCCACCGCGGCGTCGAGGGCAAGCCTGTCCCCAGTCGCTTCTCGGACCACGACGAAGTCGAGGCTCTGTTCACTGCAGCGGGCGAGACCGGCAAGGGCGTCGTCCTCATCACACCCGGCGAGCAGTGCAACTACACCGACGTCTACGAATGGCAGCCGCGTGTGGGACGCCCGTTCACCTATCCACTGTTCGCCCGGCCCGACGACGCGCACATGGAGACGGTCGGGCTGCACGAGAAAGGGCTGGCCGACGGGGCCAACGTGTGGCCGCAGGTCACTCCCCGGCCGCTCACCATGCAGTTCACGATGGCCGACGCCTACAACCTCAATGTAGGCACGGTGTTCGGCGAGCTGCTCAAGGTCACCCGCCCCGTGCGCATGGCGGCCTACCGCGACCCGGCGTGGCGTGCCCTTGCCTCCGCCGATCTCGAGAACGCCCGCATGAAGCCGCGTTGGGAGACCTTCGAGGTGTCCGAGTCGGCCCGCTTCCCCGAGCTCGTCGGGCGGCGCGTCAATGAGCTCGCCGCCGAGCGTGGGATGCGACCGCTCGACGTCATGTGCGAGATCGCGCTCGAGGAGGACCTGGAGACCCGCTTCCGCGCCTACATCGCCAACGACGATGCCGGCGCCGTCGGCTGCCTTCTGAACACAGACAGCGTCGCCCTCGGCCTGTCCGATGCCGGCGCCCACGTCGACCAGCTCTGCGACGCTCCCCTCTTCACCGACCTGCTGGCGACGTGGGTCCGCGACCGCCAGGTCCTGCCACTCGAACGAGCCGTCCGGAAGATGACCGGTGAGCCGGCCGACCTCTTCGGTTTCGACCGCCGCGGATATCTGCGTGAGGGCTACTGGGCCGACGTGTGCGTCTTCGATCCCGACACGGTCGGGCCCGGTCCGACCAAGCGGGTGCGGGACTTCCCCGCCGACGCCGAGCGTCTGACGGCCGAGGAGCCGACCGGCGTGCGCCACGTCCTCGTAAACGGCACACTGATCCGCATCGACGAAACCCAGATCGAGGCGGCCGACGTGCGACCGGGGTCCCGCCCGCAACTCGCGTGATCCGACGGCTCCTGGCGATCGTCGTTGCCGCGCCGCTGCTGTGGGCACTCCTGCCTGCCGGAGCCGCGAGTGGGCAGCAGGCGCCCCCGCCGACACCCGACCCGATCCAGATCATCCTCGGCGTGATGTCGCCGTTCACGACATTCCCCTGCACGGTCGTCGGCCTCGGTGGCCAAGCCGTGCCACCCGGCACGCCCGGGTACACCCAGGCGTTCTCTGTGTGCGCTCAGTTTCCCGTCCCGGCGCAGTCGACGACGTGCGGCGCCGACAGTCAGCTCGCCAGTGCGGCGCCGTTACCGATCACACCCCCGAAGCCGGTTGGTGAGGCCGTCGAGTCCGTCAACGCCGCCCAGCAGGGCGTCGCCGCCGCGACTGGCCAGGCCCCGCCCGACGTCGCCGGACAACTCGGCGGGGCGCTCCAGTGTTCTGCCGGCGCGCCCAACTCAGACGCGCCGCCGCCCCCGGCCCAGCAACCGTCCGACGAGGCTTCGCCGTCGACACCCGACGTTGCGGGCGTCTCGCTTGGCGACGGCGCGGGCTCGGCCGCAGCCGTGCCGCTCGCATCATCGAGCGGCAGCGGCGATCAGGCGAGCCTGAACACGCAGACGCCGGCCGACGCGGCGTCCGCGCCCGTCCAGCGCACCGGAGCCTTCCGCAACGTGGCGACGACCAAGGGGCCCGGCGGGGGGTTCAACTTCGCGTTCCTGCTCATCCCGCTGCTCGTCGTGGGCGGTGGGGCATGGCTGTTCGCCGGGAGCGGCGCCGCGACGCACGGCCTGTCCGACTGATCTCCGCTGCGTCAACGCACGGTCTGGAAGAAGGCGCGGACGTCGTCGGCGAACAGCTCGGGTTGCTCCATGGCCGCGAAGTGGCCGCCGCGTGGCATCACTTCCCACCGGGTGACGTTGTAGTGGTGCTCCACCCACGACCGCGGGAACTTCAGGATCTCCTTCGGGTACCGCGCCACACCGGTGGGCACTGACACGGAGGGTTGCGTCCCATCGGTCGCGTGCGCCCGCTCCCAGTACAGGCGGGCCGCCGAGGTCGCCGTTCCCGTCACCCAGTAGAGCATGACGTTCGTCAGCAGTTGATCCCTGGTGAACGCATTCTCTGGGTCGCCGTCGCAGTCGCTCCAGGTCCGGAACTTCTCGACGATCCAGGCCATGAGACCGGCCGGTGAGTCATTCAGGCCGACGCCCAGCGTTTGCGGCTTCGTCCCCTGCTCCAACGAATAGGCGGCCTCCTCCTTGCGGAAGTGCGCCAGGTACGCCAGATCGGCCTGCTCCTGTTCGGTGAGCTCACCAGGGTTCTTGGGCGGCCGAGCGAGCGGCATGTTGAGATGGATGCCCGCGCAGTGCTCCGGGTCGAGGGCGCCGATCATCGTCGTGACCTGCGCCCCCCAGTCGCCGCCTTGAGCGCCGTAGCGGTCGTAGCCGAGGCGGGCCATCAGCTCGACGAAGGCGCGCGCCATGCGCGTTGGATCCCAGCCAGTCGTTCGGGTCGGCTCCGAGAACCCGTAGCCGGGCAGCGAGGGAACGACGAGGTGGAACTCGTCGGTGAGCCGCGGGATGACGTCGAGAAACTCGACCACCGATCCTGGCCAGCCGTGAATCAGTAGGAAGGGAAATGCGTCCTCGCGCTGCGAGCGGGAATGGATGAAGTGGATCGACTGCCCGTCGATCGTCGTGCGGAAATGGTCGAGCTCGTTGAGGCCGGCCTCCTGCGCCCGCCAGTCGTAGCTGTCCCTCCAGTACTCGACGAGCTCCCGCACGTAACCGGTCGGTATCCCGTACTCCCACTCAGTCCCGTCGATCTGGTCGGGGAACCGCGTCGCCCCCAGGCGGCGGCGCAGATCCTCGAGCACGTCGTCGCCGACGCGGATGTCGAAACGTTCGATCCCCTCGGTTGTCATCGCGTCAGCCTGCCGCAGCAGTGACGACTCCGCCTTCCGCAGGCTGGCGCACGCCCTCGAGCTTGCGGATCTCTGCTTCGACGAGCGCCACGGTCTCGGCGTGACCGAGGCGGACGTCGAAGGCCTCCTCGATCAGCAGGTAGCGGGCAATGCCCGTCAGCATCACGATCACCGAGCTGACCGGCCACTGCTCGGCGTCAACGCCGTAGCTCTCGAGCGCCCTGGCCAACGCCTTGCGCTGCATGTGGTGGAAGCGCTTGGCCGCGGTCGCGATCTCGGCGCGGATTGCCTTGCGGTGGTTGCCGAGGGCGATGAACTCCATTGTGCGGGCCGTGTGCGACTCGTCGCGGAGCAGGTCCCATACGCCCCAGAGCGGTTGCGCCGACTTCAGTACGCGGTCCCAGCTCTGTTGGGTCTCCTGGGCGCCGCGGCGGAACAGCGCGATGAACAGACCGTCCATCGAGTCGAAGTAATAGAAGACGAGGGCGCTGTTGAGGCCCGCCTTGGCGGCAATGCGCCGCGTCGTAACCGCCGCGTACCCCTCCTCGAGCATGATCGCCTCGGCGGCGTTGAGCAGCGCCTCGCGCGTCTCGGGGGTCCGTCCACTTGCTCTGGGCACCACGGCCATGTTAATCAGTCGATTAACATGGCCGCCACGGCAGAGCTCGCGGGAAAGGTCGCCATCGTCACCGGCGGTGCCAATGGCATCGGCCGGGGCATCGTCGAGCGCTTCGTCGACGAGGGCGCTCGGGTCGTCATCGCCGACATCGACGAGACCATGGGGGCGGCGCTCGCCGACAAACTCGGCGACAGCACGGCGTTCAAGAAGGCGGACGTTGCCAACGCCGACCAGATCCAGGGTGCTGTCGATTTCGCGTGCTCGACGTTCGGCGGCCTCGACGTGATGGTCAACAACGCCGGCATCTCGGGTGCCTACCGGCGCTTCCTCAAGGACGACCTGCGCGACTTCGAGCAGGTGATGGCCGTCGACCTGTTCGGCGTCATGGTCGGCAGCCAGCGGGCGGCGCGCGCCATGGTCGAGGGTGGCAGGGGCGGGTCGATCGTCAACATCACGTCCATCGCCGGCATCCTCGCCGGCGCCGGCTTCATCCCCTACCGAGCGGCGAAGGCCGGGGTCATCCACTTCACGCGTTCGATCGCCATCGAGCTCGCCGAGCACGGGATCCGGGTCAACTGCGTGGCGCCGGGCAACATCAGCACGGCGATCAACGCCCAGTTCGACACGGCGGCCGTGGTCCAGGCCCGCCAACCGCTGCAGCGCCTCGGCAGCCCCGAAGACATCGCCAACGCCATCGTCTACCTGGCCAGCGACCGTGCGGCCCAGGTCACGGGGGTCCTGCTTCCCGTGGATGGCGGCGCGTCGACGGGCCGCCCGCCGGACGCCAAGAAGGAGGACTGACATGCCGCGCTGGCCGAAGCCCGCCGAAGGCAGCTGGACCGAGCACTACCCAGAGCTGGGAACCGGGACGGTCTCGTTCCATGACTCAGTCTCGGCCGAGTTCTACGAGCTCGAGCGGGAAGCGATCTTCAAGCGCGCATGGCTCAACGTCGGCCGCATCGAGGACCTGCCGCGCAAAGGTTCCTACTTCACCAAGGAGATCCACATCGCCAACGCGTCCGTGGTGGTCGTACGCGGCATGGACGACGAGGTCCGCGCTTTCCACAACATCTGCCGACACCGCGGCAACAAGCTCGTGTGGAACGAGTTTCCCCGCGAAGAGTCCCAGGGCTTCTGCCGGCAGTTCAATTGCAAGTACCACGGCTGGCGCTATGACCTGGAGGGCAACTGCACCTTCGTGCAGCAGGAGGACGAGTTCTTCGACCTCGACAAGGCCGACTACGGCCTGGCACCCGTGCACTGCGAGGTGTGGAACGGCTTCGTGTTCGTCAATCTCGACCGCGAACCTCGCCAGACGCTGCGCGAGTTCCTGGGGCCGATGATCACCGCGCTCGACGAGTACCCGTTCGCCAAGATGAGCGAGCGCTACGACTTCGAGGCCGACAACAATAGCAACTGGAAGGTGTTCGCCGACGCCTTCCAGGAGTACTACCACGTGCCCGCGCTGCACCCGCAGCAGACGCCGATCGCCGTCCGCAAGCCCGGGATGGGCGTCGAGTGCGCCCACTTCCAGATCGACGGCCCGCACCGGATGACGACGACCGGCGGTGCCCGCCGCTGGAACCTGCCGCCCGAGTACCAATACCCGGTCGAGATCGCGACGCGCAGCGGCCTGCTCGGCCCGTGGGACGGACCGACCATCGAACCGCTGCCCGCCGGACTGAACCCCGGTGGTGTCGAGCCCTGGGGGATCTCCAACTTCCAGGTCTTCCCGAACCTCGAGATCCTCATCTACGGCAACTGGTATCTCGTCTATCGCTACTGGCCGACCTCACCGAGCAGCCACCACTTCGAGGCCTCCCTCGCCTTCCCGCCCGCACGAAACGTGCGAGAGCGGGTGGAGCACGAGTGCGCGGCGGTGATGTTCAAGGAGTTCGCCCTCCAGGACGCGGGGATGCTCGGCGGGAC
>JAFAUA010000121.1 GCA_019243595.1 Acidimicrobiia bacterium | reverse complement strand
GACATGGCCGGGCGTGTGCTCGAGCTCGACTCACTCGACCGGGCCGCCTGTCGGGCGGCGGTCGAGGGTTACTTCTCGACCGAGCGCATGGTCGACGAGCACCTCGAGCTGTTCGAGGAGCTGTTGTCGTGAGCGCTGCCGGTATCGAGGGGGTCGACCTCGACCACATCGCAGTGGCCGTCGAGAGGTGGGCCGACGCGTGGCCCCGCTTCGTCGGTCTGCTCGGTGGACGGTGGATGTCGGGCGGGAGGGGCCCCGGGTTCGCGCCGTGCCAGATCGGCTACGCCAACCAGATGCGAGTCGAGATCCTCGAACCGAACGACGTCGAGCGCAACGACTTCCTGCGCCGCTTCCTCGACCGCAGCGGTCCCGGTCCCCACCACATGACGTTCAAGGTCAAGGACCTGCCGGCCGCGCTCTCGGCCGCGGAGGCCGCCGGTTACCAGCCCATCAACGTCGACATGCGGGACCCGTACTGGAAGGAGGCGTTCCTCCATCCGAAGGCGTCGTCGGGCGTCGTCGTGCAGCTGGCGCAGTCGATCGAGGGTTACTGGGAGACGCCTGCGCCCGACGACTTTCCCGAGCGGGGGCCGGTGATGGCGACGCTGGTGCGCATCGTCCACGCCGTCGCCGACCTCGACGCCGCCGAACGGCTCTTCGCCGGCCTGCTGGCCGGCTCGGAAACCGACCGCGGTGCCGACGAGTCGGCGCGCTGGGTAGAGCTCGCCTGGCCCGGGCCCGGGCGGGTGCGGCTGGTGACGCCCGCGTCGCCCGACAGCCCGCTCGCCGACTGGCTCGGCGACCGGCCCGGCCGCGTCCACCACATCGCCTTCTCGGGCATCTCGGGGGCCGATGCCTCCGGCGCTGTGGAACTCGCCGACGGCAGCTATTCGGTCGAGCCGGATGCGGCGACCGGCACTCGTCTCCTATTGCATCCGTAGCACTCCGACGCCGGTGATGCGGCCGTGCGCCAGGTCGGCGAGCGCCGTGTCGGCGTCGTCGAAGTCGTAGACGCGGGTCATCGTCTGGATGGGAATGCGAGCGGCGATGTCGAGGAACGCTTCGCCGTCGGCGCGGGTGTTGGCGGTGACGCTCGTGAGCACGCGTTCGTCGAACAGGTCGCGCTCGTAGTTCAACTCGGGGATGTCGGTCAGGTAGATGCCGGCGATCGAGAGCGTGCCCCCGCGGTCGAGAGCTTCGAGGGCGGGCGGCACGAGGGTGCCTACCGGTGCGAACAAGATCGCGGCATCGAGTGGCTCCGGAGGCGGGTCGGCGGCGCCCTGCGCGCTCACGGCACCGAGGTCTCGTGCGAGGTGCTGCGCTTCTTCGTCGCGGGTCATCACGTGCACGGTTGCGCCCTCGAAGATCGCCACCTGGGCGGCCAGATGGGCCGACGCCCCGAAGCCGTAGATGCCGAGGCGCCCTTGGGGCGGCAGGTTGGCGCGCCGTAGGGCCCGGAAGCCGATGATGCCGGCGCACAGCAGCGGGGCGACGTGCACGTCGTCGAAGGCGTCGGGCAGCCGGTACGCGTAGTCCTCGTCGACGACCGCGTAGTCCGCGTAGCCGCCGTCCGCATCCCAGCCGGTGAAGCGGGGATCGACGCAGAGGTTCTCATCGCCGCGCATGCAGAAGCGGCACGTGGAATCGGTGTGGCGCAACCAGGCGATGCCGATGCGGTCACCCTCTTTGAAACGCTCGGCGCTCGGGCCGAGCTCGTCGACGATGCCCACCGCCTGGTGGCCGGGGACGGTTCCAGGCCGGTGCGGCGGCAGGTCGCCCTCGGCGAGGTGCAGGTCGGTGCGGCAGATGCCGCACGTACTGACACGGATGCGAACCTCGCCCGGACCGGGATGGGGCTCGGGTCGGTCGGCGCGCACGAGTGGACCGGTGTCGATGGGGCCGGGCTTGTCGACGGCCCAGGCCCTCATCCGTCTGTGCTGTCGGCGGCCGATGTCGTCGTCCGCGCTTCGGGCGGCTTGGCCAGCGGGATGCCTTCAGCCACGAGGCGAGAGGCGATGCGGGCGCGCAGGGCCCGTGCGAAGGCGTCCTGGCGCTGGGGTGCGGTGCGGGCCGTGATCCGTATCGTCAGCCCGTCGGCACTCATGTCGTTGACGCCGAGAACCTGGGGGCGCTCGATGATGTCGGATGCCCAGGCGGGGTCGTTGGCGATCGCTTCGCACTCCTCGTTCATTACGTCGATCGCGTGCTGAAAGTCGGCATCGAGGTGCAGGAGGATGTCGATGAGCGCCCGCTGCCAGCCCATCGTGGCGTTGGACACCTTGCGGATCTCGCCGTTGGGGACGAACCACACCGAGCCGTCGTCGGCGCGCAGGCGCGTGACCCGGAGGCTGACGTCCTCGATCTGGCCCTTGGTGCCGACGACGTTGACGGTGTCGCCGACGCCGTACTGGTCCTCGACGAGGATGAAGAACCCCGAGAGGAAGTCGCGCACGAGGGCTTGGGCGCCGAAGCCGAGGGCCACGCCGACGATGCTGGCGCCCGCGATCAGCGGGCCGAGGCTGATGCCAAGCATGCCGAGGATCGTCAGCCCCGCGGTGGTCCAGACCACGATCCGGACGACGCTGCCGGTGACGGCCGCGAGCGTGCGGGCCCGCTGGTCCGCCCGCTGGGAGGCGCGGCGCACGGGCGTGATGCCCGCCATCGCCTCGACGGCGCGTCGGGCCAAGCGGCCGAGGACCCGCGACAGCACCGCCGCCACGACGATGACCAGCAGCAGCTTGAGCGGCTTGTCGAGGAGGAACTGGACGGTGCGCGCCCAGAAGCCCGCCAGTCCCAGTTTGTCGACCAGGTGGCAGCCGTAGTCGTTGTTGCCACAGGCCGTCGCCGCCAGGAGCATGGTCGTTAGCCTCGCGCTCCGATGGCGGACCGACGGCGATCCTGGTGGGGATGGGGTTGGGAGGACGAGGCGTTGTCGTCCGCCCAGGTGGCGGCGCTGGGAGCGGCGGTCGCGGCGCGACTCGGGTCCGCCTCGTCGGAGGTCGTCGCCAAGCCGGCGCCGTCGCTGTCGTCGCTGGACCTGCCGCCGTCCCGGCTCACTCCCCCGCCTGCCTTGGCGGAGATCTGCGCTGCCGACGTGGAGTCGCGGGCGTCGCACACCTACGGGAAGTCCTACCGGGATGTGGTGCGGGCGTTCTCCGGTCAGCTGGAGCACCCGCCCGACATCGTCGCCCGGCCGCGCGACGAGGCCGACGTCGTCGACCTGCTCGACTGGTGTGCCGATGCGAACGCGGCAGCCGTGCCATACGGCGCCGGCTCGTCGGTGTGCGCCGGCGTGGAATGCGATGTGGGGTCCTCGTACGCGGGAGCGGTGTCGATCGACCTGTCGGGACTGGACCGGGTGCTCGAAGTCGATCCCGTGTCGCGGGCGGCGCGGATTCAGGCAGGCGCTCGCGGCCCGGTGCTGGAGGACCAGCTGCGGCCCCACGGCTACACGCTGCGGCACTTCCCGCAGTCGTTCGAGTTCTCGACGCTCGGCGGGTGGATCGCCACCCGGTCGGGCGGCCATTACGCCAGCCTCTACACGCACATCGACGACTTCGTGGAGTCGTTGCGGGTTGTGACGCCGGGCGGGGTCGTCGAGTCACGACGGCTACCGGGGTCGGGCGCGGGACCGTCGCCCGACCGCATGTTCATCGGTTCGGAAGGCATCCTCGGAGTGATCACCGAAGCGTGGATGCGCGTGCAGGACCGCGTCCGGTTCAAGTCGTCGGCCGGCGTCCACTTCGGTTCCTTCGTTGAAGGTGCGCGTGCGGTGCGCGCCGTTGCCCAGGCCGGGCTCTACCCGACCAACTGCCGGCTGCTCGATGCCGGGGAGGCGATGCTGTCGGCCGGGGTGTCCGATGGGT
>JAFAUA010000355.1 GCA_019243595.1 Acidimicrobiia bacterium | reverse complement strand
CCCGCCTGGGACGGCCCCACCGGCAACGGCACGCCGTCCGGCATCGCCGCCTTCTGACGCACCTGGTTTCTGCGTTCTGGCGGTTGCTGGATTTATAGGCCAGCCCGACCGCCAGAAGCAGCTCGAGGAGCGCAGAAGCTCTGGTTTAGGGGCCGAACCGGAAGCTGCCGTCCTGCCCGTAGGAGAGAATCTCGCGCCCAGTCCAGATCAGTTGCCGGTTGAAGCCCCAAGAGGGCGGCGATGGAAGCGTCGTCCACGTGTTGCTTGCCGGATCCCATGCCACGGCGACGCGTGGCGGCGGCGTTCCCCGTGACGGCTGCGTCGTCGGCGTCCCCTGCGGTGGAAAGGCGATCGGTCCAAGCATCGTTCGGACGAGCGCGCCACCGGTCCAGACCGCTTCTAGCGAGGAGCCGTTGATGGGCCCCTCGCCCAAGGGCCGGTACGCATTCGTCGACGGGTCGTACCGGGAGCCGGTCGGGCCGATAACCGGCGGCGGCCCGCCACCGAATCCGGCGCTGAATTGCCCTGCCCCAGGCAAGACGACTTCGGTTCCCGTCCAGATCGCGAGCTGGGGTCCGCCCGGGAAGCTTGGGTCGGTGGCCCGATCTCCGAGCTTCTTCCACGTACCCGAGGTCGGGTCGAGGCTCCACAGGTCGATCCCCGAATAGCCGGTGACAACGTTGCCGTTCGCGACGTTGTGTTGCCACTCCGCCCACACGAGGAATTGCTCACCGGCCCAGACCGACGGCTCGATGACGACTTCCTGTTCCCCGGGCTCGGGCAGCGGCGGCATCGATCGCCAAGTGTCGGCGCTGGGGTCGTATGCGGTGGTGGTGCCGCTCAAGGACAAGACCAACGCTTCGTGTCCGTCCCACGCACCAGTCAACGCGCCGGTCATTCCCAATGGCCGCGGCGGCAACGTTCGCCAGTGGTCCGTGGTCGGGTCATAGGCGCCGTCGTTCGACGGCGCGACCCCGTCCGACGTCAGGCCTCCGATCACGAGCATCTCTTGGCCGGTCCAAAGGGTCAGGGCCTGGCCGCGCTGGGCGACGGCTGTCGGCGCCGCGATCGGTCGCCATCGGTTCGACGCCGGGTCGAATGCAGCACCGTCACTCTTCGGCGTCGCTTTAGGACCGTTGACCTCGCCGCCCCACACCAACAGCTCGTGTCCGGTCCACACGATGGACGCGTCGTCGCGTGGTGGGATGGGCGCGGGCGGGAGGTCCGACCAATGGAAGCGCGCGAGCTGCTCTGCGGTTGCGGAGCCGGGCGTCGGGCTGGGTCCTGCCACGACATGTCGGACGTGTGTTCCTCGGCCCGTCGCCCAAAGCGCGGCCGATGCGGCGACGAGGGCAACGACGACGGTAAGCGTCGTCACTGTCCACACTCGACGGCGATGGCGGCGAACCCGGCTGGCAACGACCGCCGAGGGATCGTGGTGCGAGGGCGGCACCTCGGCAGCGATCTCATGGAGCTGCCTCTGGAGATCGGCGGGCGTCATTCGTCGTCCTCCGCCATCTCGATGCGTAGCGCGGCAAGGGCCGTGTGCAGCGTCGACTTCACCGTTCCCTCGGCGCAGCGCAGCGTCTGCCACCTGCGCGGTCGACAGGTCGGCCAGGTAGCGGAGAACCACGGCCGCACGCTGTCTCGGCGGGAGGGACTTCAATGCCGTGTCCAAGGCGAGTGTCGTCGCCACGGTGCCGGCGACGTCAGTCGATACGGGCACACTCGCAGCTGGGGTTGGCCGTCGCTCTCGGCGCAGCTCATGGCGCGCCTGGTTCATGGCCACGACGTAGACCCACGCCACTGGCCGGTCCATTGCTGCGACCGAGGACCAGCGCCGGTATGCACGGGCGAACGCTTCCTGGGTTACGTCCTCAGCTCGGTCGACGTCCCCGAGGGCCAGGGCGAGGGCGCGCCGCACTGGCTCGTAATGAGCAAGCAGGAACCCGTCAAAGTCCTGCATCTCCACGACTGTAAGAAGTCCCGCAGCCGCCCGAAAGGTTCAGTCACGCATTCTGGCGGTCGTGGGTGTCGCTATGTGGCACCTACGACCGCCAGAAGCGATCGAAGTGGGTGTGCGCCCCCAGGGATTCGAACCCTGAACCTGCGGATTAAGAGTTTGTTTTTGCCACTTCGCCGACCAGCGCCGAAGGCGCAAAAGTGCAGGTCAAAGCCGGTTTCGGGTGTCCGTTGGTGTCCGCCCGATCCCGCGGTTTACCGCCCGTCGCGCGGGATAATCGCGGGATCGCCGGTCGGCGAGGCGGCCCGCAGCCCTGGCATCATGGCTCGATGGTTATCGCGGTGTTCGGCGCCGTGCTTCTGGCGATTGGGGTCGCACCTCGTGTGTACACCGCGGTGTACCTCTGGCGGCGTGGGGAGTCCGTTCGACCAGCGCTCCGACGGCTCTACGTGCCCGCGACCGCATGGTTCGGGCTGACCCTCCTCGTCGGAGCGATTAACCACACAGCCGGCGGGCTCGTCATGCTGGTGTTCGTCGCGGTCTGGGGAACGGTCCTCATCGTCGGTTTGGCACGCGGCGCTTGGAGGCTTCCGACGGCCGTCCGGCTGATCGGCGATCCCGAAGCGTGGCGAGGCAATAGGCGGCCTTACTGGGACCGCGGCGCCGACCGTGCTCCATAGCTGGGTCACTCGGGCGATCCAGAGACGCCACGGCTACAAGCCGGTGCCCTTCGTGTGCTCGGAGTGTGGCATGACTCGGGCGCCGCTTGAAACATTCCCGACAAGCAACCTCATCGGGATTGCCGCCCTTGCGTGGGCCGCGTCGGGCCGCCGGATCATCTCCACGGGCGTCACCTGTCCACGGTGCGGGAAGCCCATGACCGTTGCCGAGGAGCTTGAGCGGCGGGCCCGACGGAAAGGCGAGGCAGGGGCAACAAGCGGCTGACGGGTCTTGGACGTGCGATGCGGCTGCGGTCTCCCCTTGAGCCCTTCAACCGTGACCCTGCCCGGGCGGATCCGAGAAGGGTGTCTGTTCTGCGCGCGAACTTGATTTCGGGGAAGCCCGCGTCCGGGTGTGAGGCCGTTGGGATTGGTGAGAACCACCAGCCCACCACTTGGCTCTAGCGCCCTGCCACGGTGCCGCCATGACGATCTTCGAGGGTTTTCGACATGGGTGACGTGGTGGAGGTCCGCGTCGCCGGTTACACAGTCGGCCCAGCTCGGGGCGGTCGAACTCGAGGTCTACAGATCTTCGAGCGACGAGCCTGAGACCTTCGTCATCGACTTCGAGGGAGAAGGTCCAACGCTGGCGCAGGTCGAGGCCGTGGCCCGGGCGATCAACCGGCGGCGCGGCGGGCGCGCCCGCGGGGCAACGTCACCTTGACGTTCTTCACCTTGGCGCCGGTCGCGTGCTCGATCAGTTCACCTAGCGCAGCGCTGTCGCCGGCGTCTAAGCGGTCGAGGAGGTCTGAGCGCTCCTCAACGCTGGCCTCAACCTCTCCGTCGGTTCTCTCCCGTGCCACGCCACAAAGTTACGCAGGTCCGTGACCGAGCGAGCACGCATCCCAGCGGTCCGGCGGAGATGCGGCGGAAGGCCCGTTTTCACGGGCTGGCAGCGCCGAGAAGCTCGGGGCGCCTGGAGCCACGGAGATGCTGTTCTAGGGCGTGGGCGTCGTCGGCTGCTTCCATAGTCAGCCGGGATAGAGCTCGACGACTTCCGCGCTGCTGAGGCCCCGCCTTTCCTGTAGCGCGTGAAT
>JAFAUA010000331.1 GCA_019243595.1 Acidimicrobiia bacterium | reverse complement strand
TCTCCACCGATCAGCGGGATGCCCGCCGCCGTCGCGGCCCGGTCGACAGCAGACACAGCCTCCGCCGGTCCGCACGGCTCGGCCAGCAGGCGCGCACCAAGCGTCCGTAGCGCACCCACCGCAGCCCCGGGATTCGGGCCGTGCGTGTCGACGGCGACGACGCGAACGGCGCGCCCGCCGGCCACGCCCCGTTCGTTGACTTCGGCCGCCGCCACCTGCAGGCCGCGCACCTGGTCCTGGCACGCGTCGCCGTCGGGACCGGACAGGTCGGCCGGCACGCCGACGACGACGTCGTCGTTGGCGGGAGGGCCGGTCACGTCGATGTCGGCGACGGCTTGGCCGTCGGGGGCGGCCAGGCGCAGCGACCACCTGCCGGCGCGGGGCAGCAGCAACGAGCCGGCGAGCGCCGGGCTGTCGTCGACAGGTGTCAGCCGGCCGCTGACCGGCGGCGCCGCGCACGCGCACGTCGCCGCCACGTCGAACGGACCCACGCCGGGCACGGGCAGCGGCACGTCGTTTGTGTCGGGGCGTTCCACCGAGACCACCAGGCGGTTCAGGCCGGCGCGGCCGGGGCTGAGGGCGACGACGAGAAGCGTGTTGCCGGTCGAGGTCGTCGTCACCGTGGAGCCGAGCGGCCGCGGATGGCGCTGGGAGAAGAGAGGAACAGCGACCGGGTTCGGCAGCTGACCGAGCACGCCGGCGAGCACCACCACGCCGACGCACGCGTACATCTCCCAGCGCCGCCACAGGGCGACGGCTCCGGCGAAGATCATCAGCCCGACAAGGGCGACCTTGACGTCGAGGACGCGGCCGTACGCCGACCGCAGCAGGTCGCCGGCGCCGCCCAGCTGCACGTGGGCGTTGAACACACCCGTCCCGACGACGACGGCGATGGCCAGGGCGACGGGTGCGACGAGGCGCCGCGCCGGCGTACCGAGGACGACGGCGACGATCGCCGCCAGCCAGACGCTGGCCGCCAGCAGGTGGACGGTGAGCACCACGACCTGGGCGGTGCGGCCGGTCGACGCCGCAAAGGCGTGACTCGCGAGAGCAACGGAGACGAGCAGCCCGACCGCGGCGACGGCTGCATACGCCTGGTGCAACCGCCGGTGCCGGATGAGTCCGAGGGCGACCGGAAACAGAGCGAGTGTGGCCGCCAGCCGCTGCAGGGCCAGCCGCCCCGTCACCGTCGACCAGACGTCGCTGTGGCCGACCCAGAGCTGGACCACGACCAGCGCGGCGACCCCGACAGCCACAACCCACACCGTTCTCGTGACGAGAATCCGACTTCTCCTCGGGTTCTCATCCCCCGAACGGAAAAAGGCCAGGCCCAGGACGAGGGCGGCGAGAGCCAAATCGAGGACGACGAGGACGGTGCGGGTGACCGCACCTCCGGGCAGCTGCTCCGACGCGCTGCCGGATACGGCAGAGGAGGTGGCCGCGGCGCCGGGCGAGCCGTGGCCTACGGCCAGTGCGTAGTCGCCCTCGACGCGGTGGCCGTCGTCGCCGATGACGCTCCACTCGACGCGGTAGGCGCCGTCGCCGAGGGCGCCGCCCACGTCGGCCACCAAGCCGGCACCGGTGACGTGCACCGCGGTCGGATGTCGCCGGCCGTCAGCACCGACGACGGTCACCGTGCAATAGGGCCCGTCCAGCCGCTCGGTGAAGAGCAGCTGGAGCTCCTTGGGTGCCGCGCTCAGCGTCGAGCCGGGCGCCGGGTCGGCGCGCACCAGGTACGGGTGCGCGTCCGCCGAGCGCGGCGACCAAGCCGCGATAGCGAAGATGACGATGAGAAATGTGACGGCCCGGGCCGCCCGTGACCTCACGGTGAGTAGGGCAGACCTCCGGTGTCGACCCCGTTATTGATCTCCTGGCCCCAGTACGTCGGCGACGTGCCGTAGGGCGTGATCCCGGACTGCGGCGGATTGTTCTCGACGAACAACATGGAGTGCGGCTTGTAGTAGCCGGTCGTGGCGCCGCCCGGCCAGTGCTTGCGGTTGAAGTCGACGCACGGCGTGCCCAGCTTCTCGTCGATGAATGTGTTGTCGAACGAGAGATCGCCCGTGTTCGGGTCCATGTTCAGCATGCAGAGCTTGTGGTTGCCGTCGACGCCGGTGCGGGCCACGAAGTAGTTGGCGAACGCCAGGCGCGTCACCGCGTGGGTGTCGGTGAACGGTTTGTGCGTGACGGGATCGCTGACCTGCACGGTGCCGAGGCTGAAGTTGTCGAAGGCGCCCCAGTGCGGGCCGCCGCTCGACGTGTCGTTCACCGGGACGACGCCCGCGACCGTCGGGCAGTCGGCGCCGCCCTTGAGCGAGTTGTTCACCGCCTGGATGGTGGTGATGTTGCACTGGTAGCCGCTGCCGGCCGACAGCAGCTTCTGAATGTCCAGGGCGTACACCAACTTCGGCGTGCCGCTGTCGGCGAAGTCGTCCTGGTTGGTGAAGCGGCCGTTGACCGCGTGGAGCAGGAAGCGGTTGTCGGGCGTGACGTTGAGCCATGCCGCGCCGTCGCAGCCGGACGCTTCGGTGATCTGGGAGTTGGGACCGCCGTTGGGCACTTGGGCGCTGAACGACGACTGCGCCTTCGGCGACAGAACCGCGGTCGTCGAGTCGAAGACCTCACGCCACGGGTGGTGGTCGGTGTCGGTGATGTCGGACGTGTAGAAGATGGCGCCGCCGCACATGCTCTCGGCGAACATGCCCTTGGGCACGGTGCCGTTGGCGAGCGGGTAGTCCCAGGTCTTGCCGACCTCCATGATCCCGAGGTTCTCGGCGTGGCCGGGGTTGGCGTCGTCACGCGGCCCCTTGGGCATCACGCTCACCTTGATGAGCTTGGGATGGCTCTGGTCGGTGATGTCCCACTCCCGGACCGTGCGCCGGAACAAGTTGAAGTTCTCGACCTTGACCGGGTCCTCGATGAT